>NZ_SOKV02000059.1:0-17993 GCF_004407025.1 Paracoccus sp. DMF | reverse complement strand
GGCCGAGATGACGCAGGCCATCAATATCCTGCCCGATCTCCATACCCGCCTCGGCCAGCTCGGCCTCTTCCGTTTCGAAGGCGTCAGCCAGCGCTCGGTGATCATCGAGCAATATGAGGGTGTGCTGAGCCTGCTGCCCTCGGTCCCGATGGGTGGCCCCGCGACCGTCGGCACCCGCGAGGGGCGTTCGATGCGCAGCTTCGCGCTGCCATGGATCCCGCATGATGATGTCATCCTGCCCGCCGATATCCAGGGGGTTCCGGCGCTCGGGGTTTCGGATGCGGCCGATCCGCTGGTCGGCGTGATGAGCCGCAAGCTGATGCTGATGCGCCGCAAGCATGCCCAGACCCGCGAATACATGGAGATGAACGCGCTGCGCGGCATCGTGAAGGATGGCGCCGGCAGCACGCTCTACAATTACTTCACCGAATTCGGCCTCGCGCAGATCTCGGTCGACTTCCTGCTCGGCACCGCCGGCACCAACGTCCAGGCCAAGGTCCGCGAAGTGCTGCGCGCCATCGAGGACAATCTGCTGGGCGAGGCGGTGACCAGCGTGCATGCGCTGGTCAGCCGCGAGTTTTTCGACAAGCTGATCGGCCATGCCAAGGTGGAGGAAGCCTACAAGTTCTACGCCGCCACAGGCGCCCAGCCCTTGCGCGAGGACATGCGCCGCAACTTCCCCTTTGCCGGGATCCTCTTCGAGGAATATTCCGGCGCGGTCACGCTTTCCACCAGGGCGAGCGAACGGCTGGTCCCCGCAGGCGAAGGCATCGCCTTCCCGCTCGGCACTATAGACACATTCACCACCTATGGCGGCCCGGCGAACCTCCTAGAAACCGCCAATACCATCGGCCTGCCGCTCTATGCCCGCCAGCATCTCGACGAGAAGGGCCGCTGGATCGACCTGATGACCGAGGCCTCGATCCTGCCGGTGAACAAGCGGCCGCGCCTCGCGATCCGGATCCACAGCTCGAACTGACGGGTTCGCCGGTGTCCGTCTTCGCCAACGCCATGGACCGCATCTTCAACCATGCCGCCATGGCGGTGCCAGCGCTGTGGATCTCGGCCGCCACGTCTGAGGAGCGCACGATCCGGATCATCGCCCGCGCCCCGGACCGCGTCACCGAGTTCGGCGCCGGGCGTTTTGTCAGTGACACCACCATGGTTGACGTCCGCGTGGCCGACCTGCCCGCGCCGCGTCCGGGCGATGTGATCGTCATCGGCACGGACAGCCATGTGATTCAGGGCGAGCCGCTGCGCGACCGCGAGCGGCTGATCTGGACGCTGGACCTGAGGCCGGCATGAAGCTGAAGCTCGAGATCACCGACATCGCCGCCCTGATGCGGGCCGAGGTCCGTGCCGGCGAAAAGGCCGTCACCACCGCCATGCGCGAGGCAGGCATCAGCCTGAAATCCGCCTGGCGCGGCCAGATCAGCGGCGCGGGGCTGGGCACCCGGCTCGCCCGCACCATCCGCTCCGAGACCTATCCGAAAGCGAGGCCCAGCCTGAACGCCGCCGCGCTGGTCTGGTCGAAAGCTCCGGTGATCGTCGGCGCGCATGATACCGGGCCGCTCATCCGATCCCGGGGCGGGCTGTGGCTGGCGATCCCGCTTGAGGCGGCCGGCAAGGGCCGAGGCGGCAAGCGCCCGACCCCGCGTGAATGGGAAGCCAGGACCGGGCTGAAACTGCGCTTCATCCCACGTCGCCGTGGCCCGAGCCTGCTGGTCGCCGAGGGGCGGCTGAACACGAAAGGCCGGGCGGTGGCGTCACGGTCGAAGACCGGGCGGGGGCTGACCACCGTGCCGATCTTTCTAATGGTGCGACAGGTACGCCTGCGCAAGCGGCTGGATCTGGCAAGGGACGGGGAACGGGCGGTGAATAGTGTCCCGGCGCGGATCGTGAAAAACTGGACGGAGGGGTAGCTGTGACGCTGGCCTGCGTCACTTCTGCTCCATCAGCTCCGCGAGCTGGCCGCCGGTCTTCTGCACACTGGCCAGCAGCGCCTTCCAACCGCCGGGCGGGTTACCGTCCTCGAGCATCCCCTTGAACACCCGATAGGCATCGGTTCGGCTGTCATAGGCACGCAGCGTCCTATCATCGTTCACCCATGCAAAGATGATGATGCGGCTTTCGGCGTGGTAGCGAAAGAACAGCCGGTACTGCTGAAAGAACTTGGCCCGGAACCAGTGCCGGTGCTCATCGCCCAGCGTGTTCCCCTGCCGGAACCTTGCATCGGTGGGGTCGGACGGGATCTCCTCGAAGATCAGCTTGCTGATTGCCGCCAGCCGCTTGGTCGCATTCTTTTTTCGATAACCAGCGGGGTTGGCGGCCTTGAGGGCCGCGACCTTTTCGACAAGTTCCGCCACCTGTTCAAGGAAAAGCGGGTGCGCGAACAGGGTCCATCCGTTCACGACCAACGGCACAACGGAACCGTCCGTCATTCATCTTCAGGCGACAGGGCCGCATCAAGATCGAGTTCGACGCTATCGACCAGCTCGGACAGCCTGGCGCGAAGCGGGGCATCAAGTCCTCGGATGTGATCGGGGTTCTGGCTGATATCCTGCGCCAGGAACGTCAGAAACGCGCCGATGGCAGGGTCTTCCCCGGCATCCACAGCACGGCGGAGAAGAACGTCGCCCTCCGGCAGGATCGTATACGAGATGCGATCACGCTTCTTCAGGCCGAGCGCCTTGCGCACGACCCCGGGCATCGTCGTCTGGTATTTGTCAGTTAGCGTGGACTCGACCTTGAGTTCGGCAAGCATGTGATTCTCCCTCACGACGCCAACACAAGGTAAGGCAAACGCATTACCTATTCAAGAACGCCCTGCGCAGTTTGCCGGCTGGCGTTCCGAACATTCCGCAAAACCGGTGCTTCAATGTCCACGACACGCGAAACCGTCCTCGCCGCGCTGCATGCGCGGCTGCAGCCGCTTGCCGCCCTGGTCCTGCGCGATGAGGCGCTGCCGGAGCGGATCCCGGCGGCGGGGCTGATCATCCTGCGCGACGGCCAGCCCGGCGAGCCGGAGGTCACTCTCTCGCCCCTGCGTTATCACTGGCAGCACCGGGCCGAGCTTGAGGTCGTCGTCCAGGCCGGCATCGGCCGGGCCGGCGCTTTTGACGACCTGATCGCCACCATCGGCGCGGCGCTGGATGGTGACCGGACACTCGGCGGGTTTTGCGACTGGGTCGAACCCGAAGCCCCGGCCTTGGTCGATCTGCCCGTCGAGGGCGCGGCGGCGCTGAAGGCAGCGGTGATCACCGTCGTGCTGCATTATACGACCACCGGGCCGTTGGCCTGACACCCCTACAGTGAGGAATCCCCCATGGCACGCGCCCAAGGCGCGCGGTCGCAACTCGCGGCTGCGTTCGAGACTGTTTATGGCACCCCGCCCGCCAGCGGCTACACCCGCCTGCCCTTCGCGTCCTCGACGCTCAGCGCCGAACAGCCGCTGCTCGGCTCGGAGCTGCTGGGCTATGGCCGCGATCCGCTGGCGCCGGTCAAGGATGCGATCACCGCGGATGGCGATCTGACTATTCCCATCGACGCCGAGGGTTTCGGCTTCTGGCTGAAGGCCGCGTTCGGGGCGCCGGTCACGACCGGAACCGCGCCGGGACCCTATACGCATGAATTCCGCTCGGGGAGTTGGACGCTGCCGTCGATGGCGATCGAGACCGGCATGCCGGAGGTGCCGCGCTTCGCCATGTATTCCGGCGTGATGGTCAACCAGCTCAGCTGGACCATGCAGCGTTCCGGCCTGCTGACCGCCAGCGCCCAGCTTGTGGCGCAGGGCGAGACCGTGGCCAGCACCTCGCAGACCGGCACGCCCACCGATCTGGACCTGATCCGCTTCGGGCATTTCAACGGACAGGTCACGCGCAATGGCGTGGCGCTGGGCAACGTGATCTCGGCCCAGATCACCTACGCCAACAATCTCGACCGGATCGAGACCATCCGCAGCGACGGCATGATCGATGGCGCCGACCCGTCCATCGCCGCGCTGACCGGCCAGATCGAGCTGCGCTTCGCCGACATGGTGCTGATGAACCAAGCCGCCGCTGGCGGGCCGTGCGAATTGGAATTCGCATACACCCTGACCACCGGCGAAAGCCTGACCTTCACCGCCCATGCCGTCTATCTGCCGCGTCCGCGCCTTGAGATCAGCGGCCCGCAGGGTATTCAGGCCAGCTTCGACTGGCAGGCAGCGAAGGCCGCCAGCCCGGCGCGCATGGCGACCATCACCCTTGTCAACAACAACGAGGAATATTGAACCATGATCCGCTCCTTGGAGGCCGGGACGGAATTGCCCTATGATGCGGCCCGATTGCCAAAGGAGAAGGTCCGCGCGATGACACCTGCCGACATCATGGCCGCATTGGAACACCGAGGGCCATTGCCACGCGAGGCGCTGGAAGCGGCGGGGCAATCGCGCGAGGCCATGGTCCCTGTCTTTCTTGACTATATCAAGCGGCTGCAAGCCGTGCATCCCGACGATCTGAGAGGGATGAATGCCTTCATATTCATCTTCTTCCTGCTGGCGGAATGGCGCGAAACCCGCGCTTATCGCCCACTGGCCCAGATGCTCCGAAGCGATCCGGCGTTCCTGGAGGAAGTGCTGGGGGATACGATCACCGAAGACTCGGCCCGCGTCATGGCCGGCGTGTTCGACGGCGACCTGCAGCCGCTGTTCGACATCCTTCTCGATGATGCGGCCGAGACCTTTCTGCGCGGCGAGATGTTCGACACATTGGCCATTCTCGCCCTGCAAGACCCGACCCTCCTTCCACAGATCACGACCTTCCTGACCGAGTTCTTCGACCGGGGCAGCACCGCCACAGACGAGAATGTCTGGTGGGCATGGACGGAATGCATCGCCGCCCTTGGTCTTTCAGACATGGAAACCGCAGTGCGCGCAGTGTTTGACCGTGGCCTGATTCCCCCGAATCACAGTGGATTCGAGGATTTTGCCAAACGGCTGCAGGCAACCGTGGCGGCCGGGCACCCCGCCTGGTTCACCGGCCAGCGCAGCAACAACCCGGTCGAGGACACGATTGCCGAACTGGCGACCTGGTATTGCTTTTCACCGGAATATCTCAAGAAGATGGCCGACGAGCGTCTGGCCATAACCTCGAACCTGATGCCCGACAGAGAAGACCCGTTTGATGACATCATGGCCGAGAAGACCGGCCGCAATGATCCCTGCCCTTGCGGCAGCGGCAAGAAGTTCAAGAAATGCTGCCTGCAATAATCTGACACGTCCATCACTTTCGCCGATCAACCTTCAGGCGGCGTGCTCCGGCACGTCGCCTTTTCATTTGGAGAACCACGCATGATCCGACTGAACATGACCACCGACGCGCGCTGGGTCGATCTGCTGCCGGGGCTGCGCCTGGTGGTCTGGCCCGTGACCACCACAATCATGGCGGCTGCCCGCGCGGATGCGGCGCTCGATGATCTCGACGACAGCTCGCCCAAGGAGATGCTGGCCGTGACCATGGCGCAGGCCGTGGCCCGGCGCATCGTGGTCGACTGGACGGGCGTTGGCGACGGTGATGGCAACCCCCTGCCGGTGACGCCCGAAGGCATCGACGCGCTCTTGAACATCTGGCCCGTGTTCGAGGCGTTTCAGGACAAGGTTCTCGGCCCCTATCTGGTGCTGGATGCGGAAAAAAACGTCTCCGCGCCCTCGCGGAATGGCATTTCGACGGGGGCGACCGATATTGCGCAGCCTGCCCCGGACGCTGCCCCGACTGCCCTGCCCGGCTGAACGCGCCGCAAAGCCATGAAGGCTGGCAGGTCTGGGATCTGGCCAGCCGGATGAGTGGGCAGCTGCGGGCGATCCCCGGAGCGGTTCTCGGCTGGGACATGGGCGCGGCGCTGGAAATGGGCCGCGCGCTGGGCATTGCACCGCTCGCGGTCGTGGAACTGCTGCCGGTGATCGAGGCGGAAATGATCCGCCAGACCAACCAGAAGATCGAGGAAGGCAGAGGCGATGGCCGAGAAGAAAGTTTCCGTTCGTCTGGTCGCTGAGAACGGACGCCAGGTCCGGGCAGAACTGGAAGGCGTCGGCAATGCGGGTGCAGAGAGCTTCAAGCGCATGTCGGCCGAGGTGGATCACGCCGGCATCATGCTGCGGCGTTTGGCCGGCATTGCCGCAGGCGCGCTCTCGATCCGCCAGGTGGCCCAATATGCCGATACATGGACCGACCTGCGCTCGCGCGTCGATCTGGCGACCGGATCGCAGGAAAAGGGCGCGGCCGTCATGGAGCGGCTGGTCGCGATGGCGCGGCGCACTTATTCCGATCTTGGTCAAACGGCGGAAAGCTGGCTCGCCAACGCGACCGCGCTGCGCGAGCTGGGCCTGTCCACCGCCGAAAGCCTCGATTTCACCGAGGCGCTGAACAATGCCATGGTGGTCTCGGGTGCCAAGGCCGAACGGGCGGCCTCGGTCCAGAATGCGCTCTCCAAGGCCATGGCGCTGGGCAACCTGTCGGGCGACAACCTCAATACCGTGATTCAGACCGGCGGCCGGGTGGCCGAACTGCTGGCGGCGGAACTTGGCACCACGGTTTCCGGGCTGCGCCAGATGGGCACGCAGGGCGCGATCACCGGCGATGTCATCCGCACAGCGCTGGTCGGCAATCTGGAGCTGCTGCGCGAGGAGGCCGACAGCATGCCGGCAACTATCGGCGATGCCTTCACGCTGATCGGCAATGCGGCGCTGCAACTGGTCGGAAGCTGGGATCAGCTTCTGGGTGCCTCCTCCACCGTCGCCTCTGTGCTGATCCTTGTCGCGGACAATATCGAACGCCTCGCCTCGGTCGCGATTGCCTTCGCCGGCTTCATGGCCGGGCGCTGGGTGGCGGCTTTTGTCGCCGCCCGTGTCGCGACCTTCAGCCTGTCCACGGCGCTGACCGTGCTGCGCGGGGCGCTGATCCGCACCGGCATCGGCGCGCTGATCGTCGCGGCGGGTGAGCTGATCTATCAGTTTTCCTCGCTGGTCAAATCGGTCGGCGGCATCGGCACGGCGTTCAAGCTGCTGGGTGGCGTGGCCCGAGAGGTCGGCCAGCGCATCGTCCGCTCCTTCCAGGCGGCATTCGCCCTGCTCAATGCGGCCTGGGAAGGATACCGGGCCTATGTCTTCACGGTACTCGACGCCATCGTGACCGGGGCGGTCTCCGCCGTCGACCGATATGTTGCGGTCTGGCACGGCGGGTTTGAGGCGATCAAGGCGATCTGGGGTCTGCTGCCGGATGCCATCGGCGATCTGGCCTTCAAGGCGGCAAACGGGCTGATCGCCGGGGTCGAGGCGATGCTGAACGGCGTCGTCACCCGGATCAACAGTTTCATCGGCGGCATCAACACCGCCCTCGCCATGCTGCCCGAATGGGCGGTCGGCGAAGGAGGCGCACAGATCGGCCTTCTGGACCCGTTCAGCATCGGCCGCATCGACAATCCGTTCGAGGGATCGGCATCCGAGGCGGGTTCCGCCGCCGCCGAGGCGTTCAGCGCGGCATGGGACAGGACCTATTTTGAGTCGCCCGACCTGTTCGGCGATCTTGCCGATCAGGCGGCCGCGGCTGCCTCCGCCCATCTCGAGGCCGCGCAGGCTCTGGGCGCGGCGGCAGTCGTGCCGCTGGAAAGCTGGCAGGCGCTGAAGGATGCCGTCACCGCCTCGGGCGAGGACGGCGCAAACGCTCTGGACGATGCCGCTGGCGCAGCCGAGCGGGTTGCCGGCGCCATGGATCGCGCTGGCAGCGCCGCAGGCCGGGCCGGTGCTGCTGGCAAGAAAGCTGGCGAAGACACTGCAAACGGCGCGGAACAGGGGAAACAGGGATGGGACGCGGTGGTGGCCTCGCTCTCCGACTATGCGGAAAAGGCCCGCAGCATTGGTGGCGATATCGGCAACGCGCTGGTCGGAGCCTTCCAGAGCGCCGAGAATGCGCTCGGCGATTTCGTCAAGACCGGCAAGCTGAACTTCCGCGATCTGGTGACCTCGATGCTGGCCGACATGGCGAAGCTCGGCGCGCGCCGGTTCCTGCTCGGGCCGCTTGCGAATGCGCTCTCAGGGGCGCTGGACGGCATGGGCGGCGGTGTGCTGGCCAGCGTCCTGCATTCGGGCGGCATGGTCGGCGCAGGCGGCACCAGCCGCATGGTCCCGGCCATGGCCTTCGCCAATGCGCCCCGGATGCATTCCGGCGGCTGGGCCGGGCTGCGCTCGGACGAGGTGCCGGCGATCCTGCAGCGCGGCGAGCGGGTGCTCTCGCGCCGGGAGGTCGCCAGCGGCGCAGGTGGGGTCACCGTCAACATCAACGCCCGCGATGCCGAGAGCTTCCGGCAGTCGCGGGCACAGATCAGCGCGGACATTGCCCGCGCCGTCGCGATGGGAAGGAGGGGGATGTAATGGCGTTTCACGAGGTCCGCTTCCCGGACAATATCAGCCGGGGCGCGCGCGGCGGCCCGGAGCGCCGCACGCAGATCGTGAAACTGGCCTCCGGCGACGAGGAAAGGAACGCCAGCTGGGCCAACTCGCGCCGCCGCTATGACATCTCCTATGGCATCCGCCGTGCCGATGATCTGGCGGCGGTGGTCGCCTTCTTCGAGGCGCGCAACGGCCGGCTGCACGGGTTCCGCTTCAAGGACTGGTCGGATTACAAGTCCTGCACCCCGTCCGCGGTGCCGGCGCACCAGGATCAGTTGATCGGGACCGGCAACGGAACCGCGACTGCGTTCCAGCTGGTGAAGCGATATGCCTCCGGGGCGCAGTCCTGGACTCGCTCGATCACCAGGCCGGTCGCGGACAGCGTCAGTCTGGCGCTGGGAAGCGTCGAGCAGCTTTCGGGTTGGTCCGTCGATCCGGCGACCGGCGTCATCACCTTCGCCACAGCGCCCGCCGCCGGCGTGGCCGTGCGCGCCGGCTTCGAATTCGACGTGCCGGTTCGCTTCGATTCCGATGCGCTGGACGTCACCCTCGATATCGAGCGGCTCGGCTCGATCACCTCCATCCCGCTCGTGGAAATCCGCCGATGAAAACGCTCCCGCCCGCCCTGCAGGCGCATCTGGACGATGGCACCACCACCCTCGCCTGGTGCTGGAAGATCACCCGCGCCGATGGCGTGAGCTTCGGCTTCACCGATCATGATTGCCCGCTTGCCTTCGGCGGCACGGACTATGAGCCGGAAAGCGGCCTTTCGGCATCCGAGATCCGGGCCGGGTCCGACCTGTCGGTGGATTCGCAGGATGCCGAGGGGGCGCTGACCTCGGACAGGATCACCGAGACCGATATTCTGGACGGGCGCTGGGACAATGCGCTGGTCGAGGTCTGGCGGGTGAACTGGCAGGCCCCCGGCCAGCGGGCGCTGATCCGGCGTGGCGCGATCGGCGAGTTGCGGCGCGGGCGGCTGTCATTTGTGGCCGAGGTGCGCTCCATGGCGCATGTGCTGGGCCAGACCGTCGGCCGGGTGTTTCAGGGCACCTGCGATGCGGCGCTCGGGGACGGGCGGTGTCGGGTCGATCTGAACGACGCGGCCTATTCCGGGGCGGGCGCGGTGCTCGATCCCGTCCGGGAACGGGTCTTCACCGCCTCCGGCATCAGCGGCTTCGCCAATGGCTGGTTTGCCTTCGGGGTGCTGGAATGGGCATCCGGAGGCAATTCCGGTCGCCGCGACGAAATCATGCTGCACGAGGTCGCGTCCGGGCTGGTCACCATCACCCTGCTGGAGACGCCGGTGCGCCCGGTTGCCAGCGACGACACGTTCACCATCCGCGCGGGCTGCGACAAACGCGCCGAGACCTGCGCGGCGAAGTTCTCGAACATCCTGAACTTCCGTGGCTTCCCGCACATCCCCGGCCAGGACGCGGTTGTCCGCTATGCCACCGCCGATGGCGGCCATGAGGGGGCGGTGCTGTGATGAAACCAGCCGATCCCACAAAGGTCATCGCCGCCGCGCGCGGCTGGCTGGGCACGCCCTATCACGATCAGGCCAGCGTGAAGGGCGTCGGATGCGACTGCCTCGGGCTGGCGCGCGGGGTCTGGCGCGAGGTGGTCGGAAGCGAGACGCTGCCGGTGCCGCCCTACAGCCGGGATTGGGGCGAGATCGGCAGCAGCGAGGTTCTGGCCGATGGCGCGGCGCGGGTGATGATCCGCATCGACCCCGAGACGGCCGGCCCCGGCGCGGTGGTGCTGTTTCGGATGCGTGCGGGCGCCGTGGTCAAGCATGTCGGGATCCTGACCGGCCCCGACAGCTTCATTCACAGCTACGAGCGGCTCGGGGTGATCGAGGAACCGCTCACCACCGCATGGCGGCGGCGCATCGCCTTCGCCTTCCTTTTCCCGCGCCCGGCTCCCGCCCCGCGCAAGAAAAAGTTCTGATCCATGGCGACAATTGTTCTCGGTGCGGTCGGCACAGCCATCGGCGGCGGCTTCGGCGGTGCGATCCTCGGGCTATCGGGCGCCACCATCGGCGGCATGATCGGCTCGGGCATCGGCTCGATGGTCGACAGCTGGATCGTCTCGTCGCTGTTGCCCGGCCAGCGCATCGAGGGCCAGCGCATGGACAGCCTGCGCATAACCTCGGCGACCGAGGGCGTGGTGATCCCGCGCCTCTATGGCCGCATGCGCATCGGCGGCAATATCATCTGGGCGACCGACTTCCGCGAGGAAACCAATGTTCACCGCCAGGGGGGCGGCAAAGGCGGCGGGCAGAAGGTCACCACGACCGAGTACCTCTACTATGCCAGTTTCGCGGTCGCGCTCTGCGAAGGCACGATCACCGGCATTGGCCGCATCTGGGCGGATGGCGAGGTGGTGGATCTCAGAGAGGCGACGTGGCGCTGGTATCCGGGCAGCGAGGTTCAGGCCCCCGATCCCTTCATCGGGGCGAAGATGGGGGCCGGGAACACGCCTGCCTATCGCGGCACCGCCTATGTGGTGTTCGAGGAACTGCCGCTGGCGCGCTTCGGCAACCGCCTGCCGCAACTGTCCTTCGAGGTGTTCCGGCCTCTGGACGATGCCGACACCGCCGAGGGGCTGGTGCCCGCGGTCACCGTTATCCCGGCGTCGGGAGAATGGTCCTACGCAACCCAGATCGTGCGCAAGGCCGGGGACGGCGACAGCGCGGCCGAGAATGTCAACGCCATGGCCGGAACCGCCGACATGGTGGTTTCGCTGGACCGGCTGGAAGCCATGGTGCCAAGGGTCGAAAGCGCCTCGCTGGTGGTGTCCTGGTTCGGCGACGATCTGCGCGCCGGAAGCTGCACGATCCGCCCGAAGGTCGAAATGGCGCAGAAGAACACCACGCCTGCCTGGAGCGTCAACGGCGTGAGCCGCGGCGATGCGCTGGTGGTCAGTCAGGACGATCAGGGGCGGCCGATCTATGGTGGCACGCCAGCGGATTTCTCGGTGCTGCAGGCCATCCGCGAGATGAAGGCGCGCGGGCTCAAGGTGACCTTCTATCCGTTCCTGATGATGGATGTCCCGGCCGGCAACACCCTGCCGGATCCCTGGTCCGACTATGCCGCAACCATCGGCCAGCCGGTGCTGCCGTGGCGCGGCAGGATCACCTGCTCACCTGCGGCCGGTTTCGCCGGGACCGTGGACAAGACCGCCGCCGCCGCGGTGCAGGTCGATGCCTTCTTCGGCAATGCCCAGCCCTCGGATTTCGCAGTCAGCGGCGACAGCGTGACCTGGACCGGCGGGGCGGATTGGGGCTTCCGGCGCATGATCCTGCATTACGCCCATCTCTGCGCGGCGGCGGGTGGGGTCGATGCCTTCCTGATCGGTTCCGAAATGCGCGGGCTGACCACGATCCGATCCGGCGCATCGACCTATCCGGCGGTTGCCGCGTTGCAATCGCTGGCCGCTGCCGTCCGCTCGATCCTCGGCCCCGGCGTGAAGATCAGCTATGCCGCCGACTGGTCGGAGTATTACGGGCACCACCCAGGCGATGGCTCGGGCGACGTGTTCTTCCACCTCGACCCGCTCTGGGCGGATGCCAATGTCGATTTCATCGGTATCGACAATTACATGCCGCTTTCCGACTGGCGCGATGGCTGGGAGCATCTCGATGCGCTGGCATGGCCGTCGATCTACGACCGCGCCTATCTGCAATCGAACATTGCCGGCGGCGAGGGCTTCGACTGGTACTATGCCAGCGAGGGCGACCGGATCGCGCAGAACCGCACGCAGATCGAGGACAGCATCACACCGGGCGCCGGCGGCAAGGTCATCACCGCGATGCCTGTTGCAGCACCCGGCATCAGCCAAAGTCCCGGCGCCAGTTTCACCACCACGGTGCCATATCGGAGTGCCAGCATCACCCTATCCTGCCGGGTTCAGTTCCCGGCCCTGATCGCGGACGGCATTGTTTTCGAGATCGGCAACTTGAGCAGCGGCATGTTCTTCGGCCTGGCTGGCGGTCAGCTGATCCTGCACGAGATTTTCTCGGCCATCGGACAGACCAGGACGGCCTCGACCCCTGCCGCCTCGCTCGCTGGCAGGACCGCCGATCTGGTCGCATGGTTCGACATGGCAAGCGGCGAGATCGGCTTTGCTATCGACGGGAATGTCGCGGCCACGGCAAGCTTCGGCGGGTCCGTATCCGGCACATGGGCCGCCAACAACGGCGCAGGATATGGCCTTGCCAACGGCCCGGTGCCGGGGTCCAGCACCGTCACGACAGCACTCCCCTGGCCGGGAACGCTGGTCAGCAATCTCAGCATATGGTCGGGCGCGGTCCCGAGTTTCGCGACCTTGCCCGCGGTGGTGCCCGAGCCGTGGATCTTCCGCTACAAGGACATCCGCGGCTGGTGGTCAAACCCGCATCGCAACCGCCCAGGCGGGATCCCCGCAGCGTCCCCGACCGCATGGCTGCCGCAGTCGAAGCCGATCCGGTTTACCGAACTCGGTTGCCCGGCCGTGGATCGCGGCCCCAACCAGCCGAACGTGTTTCATGACCCGAAATCCTCGGAATCCTTCGTGCCCTGGTTCTCACGCGGCTGGCGCGACGATGCCGTCCAGCGAGCCTATCTGGAAGCGACCTACCTGTTCTGGGGTGACGCCGCAAACAACCCGGTCTCGACCGGATATGCCGGCCGCATGGTCGAGGTGGCGGAATGCGCGGCATGGACCTGGGATGCCCGGCCTTATCCGTTCTTCCCGCAACTCGGGGACATATGGGCGGATGGCGACAACTGGCGGCTGGGCCACTGGCTGACCGGGCGGCTGGGCGCGGTGTCGCTGGCGGCGCTGGTGCGTGATCTCTGCCTGCGCGCCGGCATGCCCTCGGCGTGGATCGATGTCTCGGGCCTCACCGGCGCGGCGGACGGCTATGTGATCTCGGCCCTGGAATCGCCGCGGACCTCGATCACCATGCTGGCGCGGCATTTCGGCTTCGATGCCGTCGAGAGCGAGGGGCGCATTCGCTTCGTCATGCGCGGGCGCGCGCCGGTCGCGACCGTCGCTCTGGACGGCATGGCGGCGGGCCGGAGCGACGTGATGGAACTGGCGCGCGGCCAGGAGACTGAACTGCCGCAGGCCCTGAAATGGCAGGTGGCGCGCGCGGACGAGGATTATGACGGCATCACCGTCGAGTCCCGCCGCATTGCCGTGAGCGCCAGCAGGGTATCCTCGGACAGCTTTCCGATGGCGGTGCCGCCCGAGGAAGCCGACCGGCGCTGCCGCCGGGCGCTGATGGAGGCATGGATCGGACGCGAGACCGGAGCCTTCAGCCTGCCGCCCTCGATGCTGGCGCTGGATCCCGGCGATGTCATCGCGCTGGATCACGACGGACGGCTTGCCGAGATGCGCATCCTCACGGTTTCCGATGCCGAGGCCCGCAGCATCGAGACCATCCGCCAGGACCGGGATGCCTATGATCTTCCGCCCGGAAGCCCTCGCCCGGCTGCGCTTGCCCGGCCGGTCGTGTTCGGTGCGCCGCTGGTCGAACTTCTGAACCTGCCGCAACTGCGCGAGGATCTCGCGCCACACCACCCGCTGATCGCCACCCATGCCCGCCCCTGGCCGGGCCAGATGGCGGTGTTCCGCAGCCCCGAGGCTTCCGGCTTCGAACTGCTGACCACAGTCAGCACCCGGGCGCGCATGGGCGAACTGGTGGCCGATCTCCATGCCGGCCCAACCTCTCGGTTCGACTACGGCAACTCGGTCTATCTCGACCTGCTGTCAGGCACCCTCGAGAGCGTCACCGACCTGCGCCTGTTCGCTGGCGAGAACGCGCTCGCCGTCGCGCAGCCGGGCGGCGGCTGGGAGATCCTGCAATTCGGCGCCGCCGAACTGATCGCCGCCGGCCGCTATCGGCTCTCGCGGCTGCTGCGCGGTCAGCGCGGCACGGAGGCCGACATGGCAGCGATGGTGCCGGCCGGTGCGCGGGTGGTGGTACTGGACGCAGCGCTGGCCCCGCTGCCGGTGAGCCAGGCCGATCTGGGCATGCCGTGGAACTGGCGCGTCGGGCCATCTTCGCGGCCGGTCAGCGACGACAGCTTCACCGCGCGGGCCTTCACACTACGCGGCACGGGTCTGCGCCCGTTCGCGCCCGTGCATGTCGAGCAGCCTTGGCGGCGCGCGCGCAGCCCCGGCGACCTGACCATCCGCTGGATCCGTCGCGACCGCTCGCTCGCCGCCGACAGCTGGAACGCGGTCGAGATCCCGATGTCCGAGGCTGGCGAGTCCTGGCGGGTCGAGATCCTCAACGGCGCAACCGTCAAGAGATCCTTGACGACTGTGACCGCCAGCGTGGTCTACACTGCGGCGCAGCAAACCGCCGATTGGGGCGCACCGCTCGCCCCCGGTGCGTCCCTCGATATCCGCATTGCCCAGATCGGGCAGGCGTTCGGTGCCGGGGCGGCCCCTGTCACCACCCTCTGGTTCTAAACAGGAGACAACCCATGCCTGACACCACAGCGCATCTCGCGCTGCCCTTCATCATGGCCGCGCAGGCACAGAAGCACGTGACCATGAACGAGGCGCTACGACTGCTCGACGGCATCGTGCAGCTATCCGTTCTCGACCGCGATCTGACCGCGCCGCCGGCAAGTCCGGCCGAAGGCGACCGCTATATCGCAGCCAGTGGCGCGACGGGCGCGTGGGCTGGCTGGGACCGCAGCATCGCCTACTGGATCGACGGCGCCTGGATGCGGATCCTGCCGAGCGCCGGCTGGATGGCCTGGATCGAGGACGAGGCGCAGGCCATCGTCTGGACCGGATCGGCGTGGATCCCGGTTGTGGATGCCATGGGCTTCATCGCGCAGGCAGCCTCGGTCGCCGTGGCGCGGGAGGCAAATGGCGCGACCACCGGCATCGCGGTGCGGGAAGAAACCCTGACCGGCCTTTCCGGCACCAGCCGGGACTCGACCATCGTGATCCCCAACCGCGCCATCGTGCTCGGCGTATCCGTGCGGACCGTGACCGCGGTGCTGGGCGCCAGCTCCTTCGACTGCGGCATCAGCGGCGAGCCCTCGAAGTTCGGCGGCGCGCTCGGCGTGGCCGTGGGCAGCAGCAATATCGGCGTCATCGGGCCCACCGCCTTCTATGCCGACACGCCCGTGCGGCTGACAGCCAATGGCGGCAGCTTTGCCGGCGGCGCCGTTCGCATTGCCATCCATTACCTGACCTGCGCCGCACCGGGCTGAACCTATGGGAGAGAACGTGATGGACACCATCCGCGAATGGTGGGGCGCGATCATGGCGGCAACCGGGCTGGGCGTCTGGCTGGTCCGTCTTGAGGGGGCGAGCAAAACCGCGCTGCGGGAGGTCGAGCGGCTGGAAAAGCAGCTCGACGCCGATCGCAAGGCTTCCTCCGAGAGCCGCCGCGAACAGAACGAGATGCTGCGCGAGATGCGCGCCGACATCAAACGCCTGCTCGAGCGCAGCGGACCCGCCCGCGACTGACCGACGCCCAACCCGACCATCCACCCACCCCGCCAGCGCGCGGGGTTTTTGCATTGGAGAACAGCATGCCTGTGGCGAAAGAAACCATCGAACACGTCAAGCGGTGGGAGGGCTTGCGGCTGGAAGCCTATCCCGATCCGGGCAGCAAGGACGGCACCCCCTGGACCATCGGTTACGGGCATACCTCGGACAGCTTCCTGAAGGTCCGCAAGGGCCTGAAGATCACCGAGGCGCAGGCCGAGGCCGCGCTGGAGCACGATCTGGGCGAGGCCGAGGATATCCTGCGCCGGCTGGTCAAGGTGCCGCTCACCGATGGGCAAAGGGCGGCGCTGACCAGCTTCGTCTTCAACATCGGCGAGGGGCAGTTCGCTGGCTCCACCCTGCTCAGGAGGCTGAACGCCGGCGATCATGATGCCGTCCCGGATCAGCTTGCGCGTTGGGTCTATAACGATGGCAAGAAGATGACCGGGCTGGTCAACCGCCGCGCGGCCGAGATCGGTCTGTGGTCGAAGGGCAGTTTTGTCTCGTCGCGCACGGTCGAGGCCGCCGTCCCGCCGCTGGTCGAAAAGCTGGTCACGCCGGAGGTGCTTACGGCAGCCGGCGGTGCGCTGGCCGGTTTGACCGGGACGCTGCAGGGCGACGGGCCGGTCTCCTTCGCGCTGGCGGTGCTGATCGTCATGGCCGGGGCCTATGTGCTGTTCCGGCTGATCAGGCGGGCCTCGTGATGCTGGCCCGGATCAAGTCCTGGCTGGCCATCACCGCCGCCGCCCTCCTGTTCATCATCGGCGCGCGCCGCAGCGACGAAAAGGCCGGACGCGCAACCGAGCGTCTCGAATATCTGGAAAGGACGAATGATGCGCATCAAAGGATGCTGGAAGCCGCCAGCCGCCGCCCTCATGATCGCGATGCTCTTGCTGACCGCCTGCGCGACGGCAAGTTCTGACAACGCACTCTGCCCGCCCGTGGTGGAATACAGCGCTGCCGACCAGACCCGCGCCGCGGCCGAGGTCGAAGCGATGCCGGAAAACGCGGTTCTGGTGCGGATGCTCAGCGATTATGCCGTCCTGCGCCAGCAGGCGCGGGCCTGCAGGTGAAATCCGGGCCGGGCAGGTGCCATGCGGGAAGCGCCAGACTCCTCGACCGCCAGGCCGCGCCCGGCCCGGTCCACAGGTTCACGATTTCAAAAAACGGCAGGGATTCGCTGCGCTGCAATGGTGGTACAAAGAGCCCTGTACGTCCTGCCCCGAAAAGGGCCTAATTGTGCGCCTGAGAAGAACGGCACCTATTCGGCCATCTGCTCCCTGCTACTTCGGAGCGGAGGAACCGGAACGATGCTTTCCCCACGCCCCGTCGCTTTGAGCCCTTAGCGGACGGTCACTACGGCTGCCTAGAATACCCTCGGCTCGATTTCACGAGGGTCGGCCACATCCACATGCCAGAACTGCACCGCACCTTCGGGTAAACTCGCCAAGATCCGCTCTAGGTCGGACTTCCTCGTGTAGCGACGCAGGGACCACGCTGTCGCCTCAATGGCATTGTCGGGCGTCAAATTATGGTTTTGCCTGACTTTCTTCACCTCTTGCACCAGGGCTTCTCGCTCTACGAACGGCAAAGGGGGCATTTGAACCTGCCAGCCTGCAACAAAAACCGCGCGCGGGATCGCAGGCAGGACAGATGCGAAATCGAGTCCTTGCTGGGCTGTGAGCCGTCGCCGAAAGACCTGCAATACCCCATCCATCGCGGTATACGCCGAATTATCGGAGATGAGGTCCATACGGTCCCGTAGATCATCCAGTATTGCCCGCCATTCCTTTGACGCATGGCGGTAGGTCCAGGGCATCGGCATAGTTGTCGCTTACTTTCTGTCAGGTCGGCCATCATACGACACCTAATACCTTTGCCGGAGTCAAAGCGGACCTTTTCAGATATTGGGATATCAACGGGGATGGGCAGATACAGACCGAGGAAATTGCTCAGATCGCTCGCAGCGAATTCACCAGTTCCGATACTGATGGCGATGGCTTTGTGTCGGGCAGGCAATTGGCGAACGGCTCGACTAGGGCGTGTTAACACTTGATCATGTCGACGA
>NZ_SOKV02000058.1:0-18057 GCF_004407025.1 Paracoccus sp. DMF | reverse complement strand
TATGGCGAGACGCCCTATCGCAAAAGGGGCGGCTAAGATCTTCGGGGCGCGACATTTCGCCAAGGCAAACGGCAGATTTGCCCCTTGCCGCCCCGCGCAAGCGGCTTTTCTTTTCGCCGGAGGGCTTATAACCTGTCAGACAGGACAACGATCCACTCAGGGAGACTAGGAATGAAAAAGCTTCTTCTGGCCAGCGCCGCGGGTGCCTTGCTTGCCGGCGCCGCGGGCGCCGAAGAGATCAAGATGGGCATCTCGCTGGGCCTGACCGGGCCGCTGGAATCGATCTCGCCCGCGATGCAGAAGGGCGCCGAACTGGCGATGAAGGAAGTCAGCGACAGCGGCAAGCTGCTGGACGGCTCGACCGTGACGCCGGTGGTGGCCGACAACACCTGCACCGACGCCGCCGCCTCGGTCGCCGCCGTGACCCGCCTTGTCAGCGCCGAGGGCGTCAAGGGCATCATGGGCGGCATGTGCTCGGGCGAGACCATCGCCTCGGTCGAGCAGGTCGGCGTGCCGCAGGGCGTGGTGATGATCTCGCCCTCGGCCACCTCGCCGGCGCTGTCCACGCTGGACGACAAGGGCTTCTTCTTCCGCACCTCGCCCTCGGATGCGCGCCAGGGCGAAGTCATGGCCGACATCGTGCTGGAGCATGACATCAAGTCGGTCGCGGTGACCTATACCAACAACGACTATGGCAAGGGCCTGGCCGACAGCTTTGCCGAGGCTTACAAGGCCAAGGGCGGCAATGTCACCGTGGTTTCGGCCCATGACGACGGCAAGGCCGACTATTCGGCCGAGGTCGCGGCGCTGGCCGCCGCCGGCGGCGACGCGCTGGTCGTGGCCGGCTATGCCGACCAGGGCGGCTCGGGCGTGATCCAGGGCGCGCTGGACACCGGCGCCTTCTCGACCTTCGTGCTGCCCGACGGCATGGTGAACAACGTGCTGGTCGAGAAGTTCGGCACCCAGCTGGAAACCTCCTTCGGCCAGAACCCCTCGGCCGAGGGCGAAGGCCACGACAAGTTCGCCGAGCTGGCCAAGACGGCGGGCTTCGACGGCACCTCGGCCTATGCCGGCGAATCCTATGACGCGAGCGCCCTGATGCTGCTGGCCATGCAGGCCGCCAAGTCCTCGGATCCCAAGGTGTACAAGGACAAGGTGATGGAGATCGCCAACGCCCCGGGCGAGAAGATCTATCCGGGCGAGTTGGCCAAGGGGCTGGAGCTGCTCGCGGCCGGCACCGACATCGACTATGTCGGCGCCACCTCGGTCGAGCTGGTCGAGCCGGGCGAGAGCGCCGGCGTCTATCGCGAGGTCGATTTCAAGGGCGGCAAGCTCAACGTGGTCGGCTTCCGCTGAGCGGGCGGCAATCATGAAGGGGTCCGGTAAATCCGGGCCCTTTCTTCAATATACAACAATCCCTTAATGGGAATTCTTCATGCAAGGCATGAAGCTGGGGAGCGACATGATCCAGGTCCATGACCTGCACCGGCATTTCGGAGGCTTCCGCGCCGTCGATGGCGCCAGCCTGACCATCGAGCAGGGCTCGATCACCGGGCTGATCGGCCCGAACGGCGCAGGGAAATCCACATTATTCAACGTGATCGCCGGGGTTCTTAAACCCACCTCCGGCCGCGTGACCATGGCGGGCGAGGATATCACCGGCCTTGCCCCGCATGAGCTGTTCCACAAGGGCCTGCTGCGCACCTTCCAGCTTGCGCATGAGTTTTCCTCGATGACGGTGCGCGAGAACCTGATGATGGTCCCCGCCGGCCAGTGCGGGGAAACCCTGGTCAACACCTGGTTCCGCCGCGGCCGCATCCGCGACGAGGAACGCGCACTGCGCAAGAAGGCCGACGAGGTGCTTGAATTCCTGACGATTTCCCATGTCGCCGACGAAAAGGCCGGCAACCTGTCCGGCGGGCAGAAGAAGCTGCTGGAACTGGGCCGCACCATGATGGTGGACGCCAGGATCGTGTTCCTGGACGAGGTCGGCGCCGGCGTGAACCGCACGCTTCTGGGCACCATCGGCGACGCCATCGTGCGGCTGAACAAGGAGCGCGGCTATACCTTCTGCGTCATCGAACATGACATGGATTTCATCGGCCGGCTCTGCGACCCGGTGATCGTCATGGCGGCTGGCAAGGTGCTGGCCCAGGGCAGCGCCTCCAGCATCATGCAGAACGAGGCGGTGATCGAGGCCTATCTGGGCACCGGGCTGAAGAACAAGGTCGCGGCCGAGGAAGCGGTCGAGCGCGTGACCGGCGAAAGCCATGGCGCCCAGCCCGGCCTTGGCGACGAGGCCGGCGTCTTCGACCAGGAGAAACCCTGATGGCGACCCCCTATCTTTCCGCGACGGACATGCGCGGCGGCTATGGAAAGGCCGACATCCTGAACGGCTGCACCCTGACCGTGGACAAGGGCCAGATCGCGGTGATCGTCGGCCCGAACGGCGCTGGCAAGTCCACCGCGATGAAGGCGGTCTTCGGCATGCTGACCCTGCGCGAGGGCCGCGTGACGCTGGGTGGCGAGGATATCACCGCGCTGACCCCGCAGGAACGGGTGCGCAAGGGCATGGGCTTCGTGCCGCAGACGCACAATATCTTCCCGACCATGACGGTCGAGGAGAACCTGGAGATGGGCGCCTATATCCGCGAGGACGACTATCGCGACACCATGGCCCAGGTCTATGAGCTATTCCCGGCCGTGGCCGACAAGCGGCGTCAGAACGCGGGCGAGCTGTCGGGCGGCCAGCGCCAGCAGGTCGCCGTCGGCCGGGCGCTGATGACGCGGCCGAGCCTTCTCATGCTGGACGAGCCCACCGCCGGCGTCTCGCCCATCGTCATGGACGAGCTGTTCGACCGCATCATCGAGGTCGCCCGCACCGGGATTTCCATCCTGATGGTGGAACAGAATGCCCGCCAAGCCCTCGAGATCGCCGATATCGGCTATGTCCTGGTGCAGGGCGCGAACCGCTATACCGACTCGGGGTCCGCGCTGCTGGCCGATCCCGAGGTTCGCCGCACCTTCCTGGGGGGCTGACGCATGGACATCCTGAACGCCCTGGTGGCCATCCTGAACTTCGTGGTGATCCCCGCCGCCGCATACGGCGCGCAGCTGGCGCTTGGCGCGCTGGGGGTGACGCTGATCTATGGCATCCTGCGCTTTTCCAACTTCGCCCACGGCGACACCATGGCCTTCGGCACCGCGCTGGTGATCCTGGTGACCTGGGGCTTGCAGGCCATCGGCATCGGCCTGGGGCCGCTGCCGACCGCGCTTCTGGCGCTGCCCATCGGCATCGCGCTATGCGCGGTCTTCGTGCTGGCCACCGACCGGGTGGTCTATCGGTTCTATCGCCGGAAGCGGTCGGATCCGATCATCCTGGTCATGGCCTCGGTGGGCGTGATGTTCATCATGAACGGGCTGACCCGGATGACGCCGAAGATCGGCGTGAACGAAGTCCGCTTCGACGACGGCGCGCGCTTCCTGATCTCGGTGCAGGAGTTCAAGGCCTGGACCGGGCTCAACGAGGGCCTGGCGCTGCGCGTCAGCCAGGCGCTGACGCTGGTCGTCACCGCGCTGGCCTGCTGGGCGCTGTTCCGCTTCCTGAACCGCTCGCGCGCCGGCAAGGCGATGCGGGCCTATTCCGACAACGAGGACCTGGCGCTGCTGTCGGGCATCGACCCCGAGCGGGTGGTGCGGCTGACCTGGATCATCGCCACGGCGCTGGCGGTGACGGCGGGCACGCTCTACGGGCTCGACAAGAGCTTCAAGGCCTTCAACTATTTCCAGATCCTGCTGCCGATCTTTGCCGCGGCCATCGTGGGCGGCCTCGGCAATCCGCTGGGCGCGGTCGCCGGCGGCTTCATCGTCGCCTTTTCCGAGGTGGCGGTGACCTATCCCTGGAAGAAGATCGCCGCCTACCTGGGCCTCCAGCCCGACGGCATGCTGCAACTGCTGTCCACCGAATACAAGTTCGCGGTCAGCTTCGTGATCCTGATCGTGGTGCTGCTGTTCCGGCCGACCGGCCTGTTCCGCGGCAAATCCGTCTGAGGAGGGCTACCCATGTCGCATACACGTCAGGCGGAAGCCTCGAATCCATGGCGGGCGCCGCTGCTGTTCCTGGTCCTGGCCGTGCTGTTCGTCCTCGAGGGCAGCTTCCGCAGCGCCCTGTTTTCGGGCAGCTGGAACACGGCGCTGGGGATCCTGAACATGGGGCTGATCTCGGCCATCATGGTTCTGGGCGTCAACATGCAATGGGGCTATGCCGGGCTGTTCAATGCCGGCGTCGTGGGGTTCCTGGCGCTTGGCGGGCTGGCGCCGGTGCTGGTTTCAACCGCGCCGGTGGCCGGGGCCTGGGCGGCGGGCGGGCCGCGGGTGATCCTGGCGCTGGCCGTGGGGCTGGGCACGCTGGCGCTGGCCGCGCTGGCCTGGCGCCGCATCGCCGGGCCGCTGCGGGTGGTGGCGATGATCGCGGTGCTGGCAGCGGGCTTCGTGCTGTATCGTTACCTCTTCGACCCGGCGGTCGCGGCGATCGAGGCCAACAACTCGGCCGCCGCCGGCAATATCGGCGGCCTGGGCTGGCCGGTGCTGCTGAGCTGGCCGGTCGGTGCGCTGTTCGCCGCCGCCGCGGCCTGGGGCGTCGGCAAGGTGGCGCTGGGGCTGCGCTCGGACTATCTTGCCATCGCCACGCTGGGCATCGGCGAGATCATCGTCGCGGTGATGCGCAACGAGGAATGGCTGGCGCGCGGGGTCAAGAACATGTCGGGCATCCCGCGCCCGGTGCCCTATGAGCTGGACCTGCAAAGCGATCCGGGCTTCGTCGCCAAGGCCGCCGAATGGGGCATGGACCCCGGCACGGCCTCGGGCATCTGGGTGAAGCTGATGTATGCCGGGCTGTTCGGCGCGGTGCTGCTGGCGCTGATCCTGCTGGCGGAACTGGCGCTGAAATCGCCCTGGGGCCGGATGATGCGGGCGATCCGCGACAACGAGACCGCCGCCGAGGCCATGGGTAAGCATGTCACCCGCCGGCACCTGCAGATCTTCGTCATCGGCTCGGCGGTGATCGGCCTGGCCGGGGCGATGATGGTGACGCTGGACGGGCTTCTGTCGCCCAACAGTTTCAACCCCCTGCGCTATACCTTCCTGATCTGGGTCATGGTAATCGTCGGCGGCTCGGGCAACAACTGGGGCGCGGTGCTGGGCGCGGTGCTGATCTGGTTTCTGTGGATCAAGGCCGAGGTCTGGGGGCCGGAACTGATGCGGCTGATCACCCTGCCCCTGCCCGAGGGCGCGTTCCGCAGCCATATGCTGGGCGGTGCGCCGCATATGCGCTTCATCGCGCTGGGGCTGGTGCTGCTTCTGGTCTTGCGCTTTGCGCCGCGGGGGCTGGTGCCGGAGAAGTAGCTGGCGGGGGCTTTGCCCCCACACCCCCAGGATATTTCCACACAAAAGAGAAGGGCCCGTCAGGGCCCTTTCATCATGCGGCGGTCAGGTGGATCGGGTTCGTGTCGCCTTGGGCGAAACGGCGCAGCACTTCGGGGTAGAGGCGATGCTCCTGGGTCAGCACGCGGGCGGCGAGGATCTCGGCCGTGTCCGTGGGCAGGACCGGGACGCGGGCCTGGCCGAGGATCGGGCCGGCATCGAGTTCCGGCGTGACCAGGTGGACGCTGGCGCCGGCCTCGGCATCGCCGGCCTCGATGGCGCGCTGATGGGTGTGCAGGCCCGGGTATTTCGGCAAGAGCGAGGGGTGGATGTTCAGCATCCGGCCCTGGAAGCGCTGCACGAAGTCCGGCGTCAGGATGCGCATGAAGCCGGCGAGGCAGAGGATGTCGGGCTGGGCCGCGAGCAGCGGTTCCAGCAGCGCGGCTTCGAAACCGGCGCGGTCGCCCTTGAAGGCGCGGTGATCGACGGCGAAGGTCGGCACGCCGAGCGCCTCGGCCCGGGCAAGGCCGCTGGCCACCGGGTCGTTCGATCCGACGATCACGGCGCGGGCCGGGTGGCCGCCGGTCATGGATTCCACCAGCTTGACCATGTTCGAGCCGCCGCCCGAGATCAGGATGGCGACTCGTTTCACCGCAGCCGGCCGGTGTAGCGCACGCCCTCGCCCGGCGTGACATGGCCGAGGCGATGGACGGTTTCGCCCTGGTCCTGCAGAAGCGCCTCGATGGCTTCGGCGCGGTCGGGGCTGACCGCCAGGATCATGCCGATGCCGGAATTGAAGGTCTTGAGCATCTCGGCCTCGGCGATGGCACCGGCCTCGGCCAGCCAGTCGAAGACCGGCGGCAAGCTGAAGCTGTCGAGGTCCACTTCCGCGCCCAGGCCCTTGGGCAGCACGCGCGGCAGGTTCTCGGTGATGCCGCCGCCGGTGATATGGGCGGCCGCATGGACCCCACCCGCGCGGATCGCGGCCAGCACCGGCTTGACGTAAAGCCGGGTCGGAACCAGCAGCGCCTGGCCCAGCGTGCCGGTGCCGAAGGGCGCGGGCGATTCCCACGTCAGGCCGGCATGTTCGGCGACCTTGCGCACCAGCGAGAAACCGTTGGAATGCACCCCGTCCGAGGCAAGGCCCAGGAGCACGTCGCCGTCGGCGACGCCGGCGGGCAGCGCGGTGCCCCGTTCCATCGCGCCGACCGCGAAGCCGGCGAGGTCGAAATCGCCCTTGGCATACATGCCCGGCATCTCGGCCGTCTCGCCGCCGATCAGCGCGCAGCCGGACCGCCGGCAGCCCTCGGCGATGCCGGTGATGACGCGCGCCGCCTCGTCGACCGACAGCTTGCCGGTGGCGAAATAATCCAGGAAGAACAGCGGCTCGGCGCCCTGGCAGACCAGGTCGTTCACGCACATCGCCACCAGGTCGATGCCAAGCCCGTCGAGCGCGCCCGTGTCGATGCCGATGCGCAGCTTGGTGCCGACGCCGTCGGTCGCCGCGACCAGGACCGGGTCGGTGAAACCGGCCGCGCGCGGGTCGAACAGCGCGCCGAAGCCCCCCAGCCCGTCCATGACGCCCGAGCGCTGCGTGGCGGCGGCGGCGGGCTTGATCCGCTCGACCAGCGCATTGCCCGCGTCGATATCCACTCCGGCCTCGGCATAGGACAGGCCGCTGTTGCGCTCGGTCATTTCGGTTCCCCTTCGCTTTGACGCCCCGATAGCGCAGGCGCGGCCAAGTGGCAATGATCGCCTGCGTTTCCAGGGCCGCCCGGTGCCTCTTGCGCGTGTTTCTGTTGTTTCGCGGCGCCTGGAGGAATTATGGTTAATAAGACCGGAACGGGGCAATGCGGCGAGTCGAGATGCCTGCCAAGCTGAGCCTGATGGGATCCGTGCGCCTTCGCGGCTCGGGTGGGGATGATCTGACCCCGCGCAGCCAGAAGGCGCGGGGCGCGCTGGTGCTTCTGGGCACGGCGCCGGACCTGCGGCTGAGCCGGGCCCGGCTGCAAGACCTGTTGTGGAGCGAACGCGGCAAGCAGCAGGGCTCGGCCAGCCTGCGCCAGATGCTGCGCGAATTGCGCGGCGCCATGTCCGAGGAGCGCAATATCCTGCAGACCGGGATCGGCTGGGTCGGGCTGGACCCGGACCGGCTGCGCATCGACCTGAGCCCGGTCTATGACGCCGGCGGCGCGCCGATCGAATTCGCCGCCGACATCGACATCCCCGACCCCGAATTCGAAAGCTGGCTGCGCGACATGCGGCTGCGGCTGATGCCGGAAGAGGAAGGCCAGCTGCCCTGCCGGCCCGAGCCGGGCGAGCCGGGCGCCGGCGCCTATGTCGTGGCGCTGGCGCCGGTCCAGGGCAACGATGCCCGCGCGCATCTGGTCGGCGAGATGGTGGTGAACGAGGCCGCGGCGCGCGCCTGCGAGATGATCCCGGCGACGCTGGCCGACCGGCCCGAACCCGGCGCGGCGCTGATCGGCGTGCAGATCCTGCCCTTCTGCTATGCCACCGGCGGCGATTGCGCGCTGCTGACGGTCATGCGCGACCTGGCCACCGGCCGGCGGGTCTGGACGCGGCGCTTCACCATCCGCGCCGCGGACGAGACCGCAACCATGCGCCATGCCGTGGCGCAGATCACGGTGGCGCTGCTCGACCGGGCGCGGCGCGCGGCTTCGGCGAAATGGGACAGCTTCCCGATCTGGGACGTGTTCAGCTATTCGCGCGAGCGGCTGGAGGCGGCCGATGCGGTGCTGGCGCAACTGCCCGAGCGGCGGCAGAATGCTGTCAGCCTGGCGCTGCGCTCTTATCTGCGCCACACGCTGGTCTGCGAGCGGCTGGCCGAGGATCCGGCGCGGCTGTCGGACGAGGCCGAGGATTTCGCGTTGCGGGCGCGGGCGCTGGCGCCGAACAATCCGGTGGTGCTGGCGGTGGCCTCGCTGTCGGCGTCCTGGCGGAGGGATGCGGTGGGGGCGCTGGAGCTGGCGCAGGCCGCCTGCCGCACCGACCCCGACAACGAGCTGGCCTGCCACGCCCTGGCCGAGGCGCTGAGCGGCGTCGGCCGCGACCTGGAGGCGCTGGAGGCGATCGAACGCGGCGCCCGCGGCGCGCTGGCCGAACTGGGCCAGGCCAGCTGGCTGATGCGGCGGGCGCAGGTGCTGGTCCGGCTGGGCCGCTTCGGCGATGCCGAGAATTCCGCCGCCGCCGCCTTCGCCTTTGCCGCCGACCACCGTCCGGCGCTGCGGCTGCTGGCGGCGCTGCGCCACCATCGCGGCGACCGCGCCGGGGCGGCGGATGCGCTGCGCCACCTGCGCCGGATCGAGCCGGATTTCTCGCTGGAGCTGATGGCGCATCCCGATTACCCGGTCCAGACCCTGCGCAGCGCCGGGCTGATGGGCATCGTCCGGTCCGGGCTGTAGCTCAGGGCGTGACCAGCACCTCGAGCGCGATGGGCGCCTTGCCCGTCTGGCGCAGGTCCAGCACCAGCCGCGCCCGCCCCGGCGCCACGGCGCTGAAGGCCAGCACCCGCAGCGGCCCCGGCGCGGTGTCGGGCGGCTCGGGCCCCGAGAGGATCGGCGCGCCCTCGACATGGGCGGCAGGGGTCGGGCCGTCCAGATGCATTTCAAGCCGGTCGCCGCAGCGCAGGCAGACCGGCGCGCCCAGCTGCGCCTCGTGCAGGATGCAGGTCGTGGCGCGGTCGCGCGGCGCCGGATAGCGCAGCGGCGGCGCGCTGATCGCCAGCGCCCGCTGCATGGCGTCAAGCCAGGCGCCGCGCAGTCGTGCCCCGGTCAGGTCGGCGCGGTCGAGCCGGGCGCCGGTCAGATCGGCGCGCTCCAGCACCGCCTCGCGCAGGTCGGCGCCGCTGAGATCCGCCAAGCCCATGCTGGCGCCCGAGAGATTGGCCTGGAAGAACCGCGCGCCCGCCGCCCGCGCCGACCACAGGCTGGCGCCCGACAGCTGCGCGCCGGTCAGGTCGGCCTCGGTCAGGTCGGCATAGGACAGGTCGGCGCCGACCAGCGTCAGGCCCGCCATGTCGAGCCCGGCGAGATCCGCCCCGGCCAGCTGCAACCGGCCCATCGTCGCGATGCGCCGCACGATTTCGGCGCGGGTGTAATCCGCCATCGCCCACCTCAAACCGGGCCGGGCCCCTGCCCGGCCGCCCTGAATTGTGCCCGGAGACGGCTGCCTCCGTCCCCGGGCTACCGGATCGTCAGTCACCCAGGTCGGACTGGATCCAGTAACGCTTGCGAAAGCCGCGCCGGCATTCGATCTCGATCGCCTTGCGGGCGACGAGACGCGCCGTATTGCTGCGGATTCCGTAGCCGATTTCCTGCGTGCCCGGCAGCACGGTCAGTTCCAGCGGCGCCGCGCCGCGTGCCGCCAGGTCGCGCATCAGCCGCGCCGAATGCTGGGCCAGCATCTGCGGGATCGCCGGCGGCTCGAGCCCGGTTTCGACGCCGGCCGGCGGGGCCGGGTCGTCCGGCAGGCCGTTGCGATGGGCGCGGGCCGGCAGCAGCTCGGCCATGCGGCGCAGGCTCGATTCGATGCGCAGCACGGTGCCGTCCGGGCGCATGGTCAGCCGCAGCTTGCCCGAATCCGGCGTCAGCACCGGGATGCCGGCAAAGCTCTGGCGGAACTGCACCACGATCTCGTCCAGGCTTTCGCGGGCCGGCTCGTCAGGGCGGCAGGGGCTGGCGCTGGCCGACATGGCCAGCAGCACCCGGTCGAAGACCAGCTCGCAGCCCGGTTGCAGAAAGCCGTAGCGGCGCAGCGCGCTGCGGGCGCGGGCGACCAGCGCCCGGCGCTGCAGCGGCATACGGGCCTGCTGGCCGGGCCGGCTGGGCGCGAAGGCCAGCAGGATGCGGCCGTCGGGGCGCAGGTGGAACAGGCATCCGCCCTGCTCCAGCCGCAGCCCGTGCTCGCCCTGCCGGCGCAGCAGCCCAGGCTCGCCGCCGATGCGCGACAGGACCTCGCCGGCCAGGGCGAGATCTTCGGCCGGCGGCACCAGTCGCACCGCGGAAAACGCTTCGGGCGGGGTGGCCAGCCCGGGCTCGCGCGGGCCGAGGGGGGTCGGGACATGCCAGCGCCAGGCCCACCAGGCCCCGCCGCCCGCCGCCGCGCGAAAGCGCCGTTCGTGAAACAGCCGGTCCAGCGCCTCGTCGCGGCTGTCGCCGCAGGCGGCCACCGCCGGGCTCTGGTCGGTCGAGACATCGCCGCAGCCGTCCAGCCAGGCTTGCGAGAAGCTCTTGCCCAACCGCCAGTGCCGCCAGAAATTGCGGCCGTATTGGCCCGAATCCCAGCAGGAGCTGTCGAAGCCGAACATCATCCGCAGCCCGGCATTGGCCCGCGCCCAGACCTGCGTCGGCCCCTGGCCCTGGGCCGCGTCGCAGGGCAGCGACTGGCTGGCCGACCAGAACAGATAGCGCAGCCCGCCGCCGCCGAAGCGCATCCGCTCCGAGGTCAGGCAAGGATCGGCGCCGTTCCACAGCGCGCCCATCGGCAGGTGGAAGATGCCGCGCTCATCGGTGCGCCCGTGGCCGGCGTGATAGAAGACCCGCACCGAATCCATGTCGCGACCGGGGGCGTGCTCGGCCTCGCGCCGGTCGTAGATCCAGGATTTCACGCCGAGGTCGCGGCGCCAGAATTCGGGGGTGGCAAAGCCATCCACCGCATCGAGGAAGCCCTCGGCATCGCGATGCGCGGCATGCAGCGCGCCCGCGGCGCGATAGGTCTCGACGCTGCAGGCACCGTAAAGCCGGCTCGCCGCGTTGCCGGCATCCAGCACGCCGCCCGCCACAACCTCTGCGGGATCTGGGTCGTCGTCCGCCTCGGGGACAGGGTGGGCGCGCTGCGGGTGCAGAATGCCGAAACGGGGCGTGTAATCGTCCATCACCAAAGCTCCTTGCGGACAGCGCCGGGGCCGTAGGCCGGTCCCGACGCGACGGCTGCTGCAAGAGGCTAGGCCGGCCCGCGTGAACTGGGCGTGAATCCGCCAATTCACTTAACCAGCGCGCCGGTTTCCCGGTAATTTTGCGCATTTAGGCTGGTGGGCGACCGAAGAATCACGATTCGGCGCCCGTTCCCCGCGCCGGCGTCATGCCAAAGGACAGCTCGCGTGCCGCCGCGATCACCGCCTCGGACATCGCCTCCAGCCGCGCGTCCGACATGCGCAGCGTCGGTCCCGAGACCGAGATCCCCGCCGCCGCCTCGCCCGAAAGGTCGAAGATCGGCGCCGCGATGCAGCGCATCCCAGGCGTGCGCTCCTCATTGTCCAGCGAATAGCCGCGGGCGCGGATCCGGGCCAAATCCTGCTCCAGCGCCAGTGCTTCGGTCAGGGTCTTGTCGGTAAAACGCTGCAACTCCATTCCCTGCAGCATCAGCCGCAGCTGCGCCGGGCGGACATGCGCCAACAGCGCCTTGCCGATCCCCGAGGCATGCAGCGCCGAGCGGGTGCCGGGCGGAAAGAAGGCGCGGATCGTCTCATGCGTTTCGGCCTGGGACAGGAACAGCACCGCATCACCGTTCAGGATGCCGAGGTTCGCGGTCTCGCCGGTCTGCTCCATCAGCCGCCGCAACAGCGGCCGCGCGCGTTCCACCAGCCCCGAGCGGCGCATGAAGGCCGAACCGTGGCGAAAGGCGGTCGGCCCGACATGCCAGGCCTGGGTCGCGGGATCGGTCTCGGCCACGCCGCGCGCGGCCAGCGTCACCAGCACCCGATGCACGGTCGAGGGCGCCATGTCGAGCCGCTGCCCGATCTCGCTGAGCGTCAGCCCGCTGGAACTGGCGATCAGGTCCAGGATGTCCAGCGCCCGGTCCAGCGCGCGGATGCCGCCCGAATCCTCGGCCCCCGGCCCGGCCGTGCGCCCGCGCGGGCGGCCCCTTTTGCGCAATTCTGCCGACATTCAATTATTCCTTGCGATAGATATGCGGGATTATTGAAAATCGCAAATCCCGCATGGAAAAGCCCAACATCCTGTTTCTGCGCCCTTTTACACGGTTTTTCCGCGATTGCGAAATATTTTTCAGAAAAATTGCCCGAATGGACAGCAAGGCCTAGGCTGGGTGACAAGCGCAGGAGGAATTGCCATGACCAGCCAGAACCCGATCTTCATTCCCGGCCCGACCAACATCCCCGAGGAGATGCGCAAGGCCGTCGACATGCCGACCATCGACCACCGCTCGCCGGTGTTCGGCCGCATGCTGCACCCCGCCCTGGAAGGCGTCAAAAAGGTGCTGAAAACCGAGAGCGCACAGGTTTTGCTGTTCCCCTCGACCGGCACCGGCGGCTGGGAAACCGCCATCAGCAACACGCTGTCGCCCGGCGACAAGGTGCTGGCGGCCCGCAACGGCATGTTCAGCCACCGCTGGATCGACATGTGCCAGCGCCACAGCCTGGACGTCACCTATGTCGAGACGCCCTGGGGCGAAGGCATCCCGGCCGACCGCTTCGAGGAGATCCTGACCGCCGACAAGGGCCACGAGATCCGCGTCGTGCTGGCCACGCATAACGAGACCGCGACCGGCGTCAAATCCGACATCGCCGCCGTCCGCCGCGCGCTGGACAACGCCAAGCACCCGGCGCTGCTGTTCGTCGACGGCGTCAGCTCCATCGGCTCGATGGACTTCCGCATGGACGAATGGGGCGTGGACATCGCCGTCACCGGCAGCCAGAAGGGCTTCATGCTGCCGCCGGGCCTGGCCATCGTCGGCTTCTCGCCCAAGGCGATGGCGGCGGTCGAGACCGCCCGCCTGCCGCGCACCTTCTTCGACATCCGCGACATGGCGACCGGCTATGCCCGCAACGGCTATCCCTATACGCCGCCGGTCGGCCTGATCAACGGGCTGAACGTCGCCTGCGAGCGGCTGCTCTCGGAAGGGCTCGAGAACGTCTTTGCCCGCCACAACCGCATCGCCTCCGGCGTGCGCGCCGCGATCGAGGCCTGGGGGCTGAAGCTTTGCGCCGTCCGCCCCGAGCTCTATTCGGACAGCGTCAGCGCCATCCGCGTGCCCGAGGGTTTCGACGCCAACCGCATCGTCAGCCATGCGCTGGAGACCTATGACATGGCCTTCGGCACCGGCCTGGGCGAAGTCGCGGGCAAGGTATTCCGCATCGGCCACCTGGGCAGCCTGACCGACGCCATGGCGCTGTCGGGCATCGCCACGGCCGAGATGGTCATGGCCGACCTGGGCCTGCCGATCCGGCTGGGTTCGGGCGTCGCCGCCGCGCAGGAGCATTATCGCCAGTCCACCGCCGCGGCGCTGAAAAAGGCCGCCTGAGGGATGAAGGACGCCATGTATATCCCGACCTATCAGGACATGCTGGACGCGCATGAGCGCATCAAGCCGCATATCCGGCGCACGCCGATCCGCAGCTCGGACTACCTGAACGAGCTTGCCGGCGCGCAGCTGTTCTTCAAATGCGAGAACTTCCAGGAGCCGGGGGCCTTCAAGGTCCGCGGCGCCACCAACGCGGTCTTCGGCCTGGACGACGCACAGGCGGCCAAGGGCGTCGCCACGCACAGCTCGGGCAACCATGCCTCGTGCCTCAGCTACGCGGCCATGCTGCGCGGCATCCCCTGCAATGTGGTCATGCCCCGCACCGCGCCGCAGGCGAAAAAGGACACCGTGCGCCGCTATGGCGGCAGGATCACCGAATGCGAGCCCTCGACCAGCTCGCGCGAGGAAACCTTCGCCAAGGTGCAGGCCGAGACGGGCGGCGATTTCGTCCACCCCTATAACGACCCGCGCGTGATCGCCGGCCAGGGCACCTGCGCCCGCGAGGTGATGGAGCAGACCGACGGGCTCGACATGATGGTCGCGCCGATCGGCGGCGGCGGCATGATCTCGGGCACCTGCCTGACGCTCTCGACGCTGGCGCCCGAGGTCAAGGTCATCGCGGCCGAACCCGAGCAGGCCGACGACGCCTATCGCAGCTTCAAGGCCGGCCACATCATCGCCGACGATGCGCCGAAGACCATTGCCGACGGCCTCCTGGTGCCGTTGAAGGACCTGACCTGGCATTTCGTCAAGAACCACGTCAGCGAGATCTACACCGCCTCGGACGCCGAGATCGTCGATGCGATGAAGCTGATCTGGAAACACCTGCGCATCGTGATGGAGCCCAGCAGTGCCGTGCCGCTGGCCACCATCCTGAAAAACCCCGAAGCCTTCGCCGGCAAGCGCGTCGGCATCATCGTCACCGGCGGCAATGTCGATCTCGACAAGCTGCCTTGGATCTGAGGAGCATTCCCATGAACGCGAAAGCGGATTTCGCCGGCTTCGAAGTCGGCTATGACATTCCCGCCCTGCCCGGCATGGACGAGGCTGACATCCAGACGCCCTGCCTGATCCTGGACCTGGACGCGCTGGAGCACAACGTCAAGAAAATGGGCGATTACGCCAAGGCCCATGGCATGCGCCACCGCAGCCACGGCAAGATGCACAAGTCCGTCGACGTGCAGAAGCTGCAGGAATCGCTGGGCGGCGCCGTCGGCGTCTGCTGCCAGAAGGTCTCGGAAGCCGAGGTCTTTGCCCGCGGCGGCATTAAGGACATCCTGGTGTCGAACCAGGTGCGCGACGCAGCCAAGATCGACCGGCTGGCCCGCATGCCGAAACTGGGCGCCACCGTGACGGTTTGCGTCGATGACGTGGCGAACGTGGCCGACCTGTCGGCGGCGGCGCAAAAGCACGGCACCAACCTGGGCGTGTTCATCGAGATCGACTGCGGCGCCGGTCGCTGCGGCGTCAAGACCACCCCGGAGGTGCTAGAAATCGCCCGCGCCGTGGCAGCGGCCCCCGGCCTGACCTTCAAGGGCATCCAGGCCTATCAGGGCGCCATGCAGCACATGGACAGCTATGAGGATCGCAAGGCGAAACTCGACGCCGCCATCGCCCAGGTCAAGGACGCCGTGGATGCGCTGACCGCCGAAGGGCTGAAGCCCGAATTCGTCTCGGGCGGCGGCACCGGCTCGTATTATTTCGAATCGAACTCGGGCGTCTATAACGAGCTTCAGTGCGGCTCCTATGCCTTCATGGATGCCGACTATGGCCGCATCCACGACAAGGACGGCAAGCGCATCGACCAGGGCGAATGGCGCAACGCGCTGTTCATCCTGACCTCGGTGATGAGCCATGCCAAGCCGCATCTGGCGGTGGTCGATGCCGGGCTGAAGGCGCAGTCGGTCGATAGCGGCCTGCCCTTCATCTATGGCCGCGACGATGTGAAATACATCAAGTGCAGCGACGAGCATGGCGTGGTCGAGGATCCGCAGGGCGTGCTGAAGGTCAACGACAAGCTGCGGCTGGTGCCCGGCCATTGCGACCCGACCTGCAACGTCCACGACTGGTATGTCGGCGTCCGGAACGGCAAGGTCGAGTCGGTCTGGCCGGTCTCGGCGCGCGGAAAGGCCTATTGATGTTCATCGTTGCCGAGAAGGAAATCGCGGGTCTGATGACCCCCGAGGCGGCCTTCGAGGCCATCGAGGCGGTCTTCGCCTCGATGGCCCGGCGCAAGGCCTACAACTTCCCGGTGGTCCGCGAGGCCATCGGGCATGAGGATGCGCTTTACGGCTTCAAGGGCGGCTTCGACGGCGCCGCGCTGGTGCTGGGCCTGAAGGCCGGCGGCTACTGGCCGCACAACCAGAAGCACGGGCTGATCAACCACCAGTCCACGGTGTTCCTGTTCGACCCGGATACCGGCCGGGTCTCGGCAGCCATCGGCGGCAACCTGCTGACGGCGCTGCGCACGGCGGCGGCCTCGGCGGTGTCGATCAAGTATCTGGCGCCGAAAGGCGCCAAGGTGCTGGGCATGATCGGCGCCGGCCACCAGTCCGCCTTCCAGATGCGGGCGGCGGCCAATGTGCATCAGTTCGAGAAGGTCATCGGCTGGAACCCGCATCCCGAGATGCTGGGCCGGCTGGCCGAGACCGCGGCCGATCTGGGCCTGCTCTTCGAGGCGGTCGAGCTGGACCAGCTGGGCACCGAGGCCGATGTGATCATCTCGATCACCTCGTCCTTCTCGCCGCTGCTCTTGAACGAGCATGTCCAAGGCCCGACGCATATCGCGGCCATGGGCACCGACACCAAGGGCAAGCAGGAGCTGGATCCGGCGCTGGTCGCGCGCGCCCGGGTGTTCACCGACGAGGTCGCGCAGTCGGTGACGATCGGCGAATGCCAGCACGCCATCGCGGCCGGCCTGATCGCGGAGGAGGCGATCGGCGAGCTGGGCGCGGTGGTCTCGGGCGACGATCCGGGCCGCAACGGCGCGGAAGTCACCATCTTCGACGGCACCGGCGTGGGCCTGCAAGACCTGGCCGTGGCGCAAAAAGTCCTTGAAATCGCCAAGGAAAAGGGGCTGGCGCAAGACGTCGAGATCTGAATGTAACGTCCTGAAAACTGGGAGGTATGGGACGAATGCAAGCGAGCCGAACCCCGCCCGGGTTCGATCCGGTCGAGGAGCGCATCGCCGCTCCTCGGCTGTTGACCCTGGGTCTCCAGCATGTGCTGGTCATGTATGCCGGCGCCATCGCGGTGCCGCTGATCGTCGGCCGCGCCCTGCAGCTTTCGCCGCAGGACGTGGCCTTCCTGATTTCCGCCGACCTGTTCGTCTGCGGCATCGTCACCATCATCCAGAGCTTCGGCGCCACGCAATGGTTCGGCATCAAGCTGCCGGTGATGATGGGCGTGACCTTCGCGGCCGTGGGGCCCATGGTCGCCATCGCCTCGGCCAATCCCGGCCCCGAGGGCGCGCGGATGATGTTCGGCGCCATCATGGCGGCGGGGCTGATCTCGATCCTGTTCGCGCCGCTGGTCAGCCGCATGCTGCGGTTCTTTCCCAGCGTCGTCACCGGCACGGTGATCCTGGTCATCGGCGTGTCGCTGATGCCGGTGGGCATCAACTGGATCTTCGGCCTGCCGGTCGGCCCGACCGCGCCGAAGCTGGTCGATCCCGCCGCCCAGGCCTGGCTTGACACCGCCATCGCCGCCGGCGGCGTGCCCGAGGGCGTCAAGCTGCTGCCGACCGTCGCCAACCCCGACTACGCCTCGCTGCCGCGCATCCTGATCGGCATCACCGTGCTGGCCTCGATCCTGCTGATCGCGCGTTATGCGCGGGGTTTCGTCGCCAATATCGCGGTGCTTCTGGGCATCATCATCGGCGGCGTCCTGGCCGCAAGCCTGGGCATGATGCATTTCGGCGGCGTTTCCGGCGCGGTCTGGTTCGCGCCAATCAAGCCTTTGCATTTCGGCGCGCCGATCTTCGATCCGGTGATGATCCTGACCATGCTTCTGGTCATGTTCGTGACCATGATCGAATCGACCGGCATGTTCCTGGCGCTTTCCGACATCTGCGGCCGCCGCATGACGCCCAAGGCGCTGGCCGCGGGCCTGCGCGTGGACGGGCTCGGCACCGCCATCGGCGGGCTGTTCAACACCTTTCCCTATACGTCCTTCAGCCAGAACGTGGGCTTGGTCGGCGTGACCGGCGTGCGCTCGCGCTTCGTCTGCGTGGCGGGCGGCGCGATCATGATCGTGCTGGGGCTGATCCCCAAGATGGGGGCGCTGGTCGAAAGCCTGCCCACCACGGTGCTGGGCGGCGCGGGCCTGGTGATGTTCGGCATGGTCGCCGCGACCGGC
>NZ_SOKV02000057.1:8589-18259 GCF_004407025.1 Paracoccus sp. DMF | reverse complement strand
GTCGCGCTGCCGGCCAAGCTCCTGACGGATCGCCCCGAAGACCGCAGGGTCGCGGCTGTCGAGTGTTTCGGTGAAAAATCCGGTGTCGGTCATCTTGTCCCTCATGCAAAAAGACGGCTCGGCCGGGTTCTAGCGGCTTTTGCCGCGTCCCGCTAGGATGGATGCGACGCGGGTTCGGTAGATTATCCCATATGCCAAAGGGTCTTGCGCCCGCGCCGCCCGGCGCCATGATGGCGGCCATGAAGCTGCATTTCATCGCCTCGAGCACCGAAACCGCCGTCACCGCCGCCGAGACGCTGTCCGAGCGCTATGGCCATGTGCCGCTGCGCGAGGCCGAGGTGATCGTGGCCCTGGGCGGCGACGGGCTGATGCTGTCGGTGATGCATCAGAATCGCGGGTTGCCGGTCTATGGCATGAACCGCGGCACCATCGGCTTCCTGATGAACAACTATTCGGTTCATGACCTGACGGCCCGCATCGCCGAGGCCGAGGAGACGGTGATCCACCCGCTGGCGATGACCGCCGGCACCACCGACGGGCACGAGCATTGCGCGCTGGCGATCAACGAGGTCAGCATGCTGCGCGCCGGGCCGCAGGCGGCGCGGCTGCAGATCAGCGTGAACGGCACGGTGCGCATGCCGGAACTGGTCTGCGACGGGGCTCTGCTGTCGACCCCGGCGGGTTCGACCGCGTATAATTATTCGGCGAACGGGCCGATCCTGCCCTTGGGCAGCGACGTGCTGGCGCTGACCGCCATCGCCGCCTTCCGGCCCCGGCGCTGGCGCGGCGCCATCCTGCCCAGCGCCGCGACGCTGCGCTTCGACGTGCTGGAACCCGACAAGCGCCCGGTCATGGCCGATGCCGATTCGCGCGGCGTCGATTCGGTGCTGTGGGTCGAGGTGCGCTCGGAAACCTCGGTCAGCCACCGCTTGCTGTTCGACCCCGGCCACGGGCTGGAGGAACGGCTGATGCGCGAACAATTCGTTTGAGGCCGTGACCGGGGCAGGGTAAAGGGCCGGGCATGAGCAACGCCCCGATCCTGCCCCCCGAAATCGCCCGCCGCCGGACCTTCGCGATCATCTCGCACCCGGACGCCGGCAAGACCACGCTGACCGAGAAGTTCCTGCTGTTCGGCGGCGCGATCCAGATGGCCGGCCAGGTCCGCGCCAAGGGCGAGGCGCGGCGCACCCGCTCGGACTTCATGAAGATGGAGCAGGACCGCGGCATCTCGGTCTCGGCCTCCGCCATGAGCTTCGAATTCGGCGAATACCGCTTCAACCTGGTGGACACGCCCGGCCACAGCGACTTTTCCGAGGACACCTATCGCACGCTGACCGCGGTGGACGCCGCGATCATGGTCATCGACGGCGCCAAGGGGGTGGAAAGCCAGACCCGGAAACTGTTCGAGGTCTGCCGGCTGCGCGACCTGCCGATCCTGACCTTCTGCAACAAGATGGACCGCGAGAGCCGCGACACCTTCGAGATCATCGACGAGATCCAGGAGAACCTGGCCATCGACGTGGCGCCGGTCAGCTGGCCCATCGGCATGGGCCGCGACTTCATCGGCGCCTATGACCTCTTGCACGACCGGCTGGAGATCATGGACCGCGCCGACCGCAACAAGGTCGCGGAGACGGTGCAGATCACCGGGCTCGACGACCCCAAGCTGGCCGAGCATGTGCCGGCCGAGCAGCTGGCGAAGCTGCGCGAAGAGCTGGAGATGGCGCGCGAGCTGCTGCCCGCCTTCGACCGCCAGTCCTTCCTGGAGGGGCACATGACGCCGATCTGGTTCGGCTCGGCGATCAACAGCTTCGGCGTCAAGGAGCTGATGACCGGCATCGGCGAGTTCGGCCCGGCGCCGCAGCCGCAGAACGCCGCCGAGCGCCAGATCTCGCCCGAGGAAAACCCGGTGACCGGCTTCGTCTTCAAGGTGCAGGCCAATATGGACCCCAAGCACCGCGACCGGGTCGCCTTCGTGCGGCTGGCCTCGGGACATTTCGAGCGTGGGATGAAGCTGCTGCATGTGCGCTCGAAGAAGCCGATGGCGGTGTCGAACCCGGTGCTGTTCTTGGCCGCCGACCGCGAACTGGCCGAGGAGGCCTGGGCGGGCGACATCATCGGCATCCCGAACCACGGCCAATTGCGCATCGGCGATGCGCTGACCGAGGGCGAGGCGCTGCGCTTCACCGGCATCCCCAGTTTCGCGCCCGAGCTTTTGCAGACCGTGCGCGCGGGCGATCCGATGAAGGCCAAGCATCTGGAAAAGGCGCTGATGCAGTTTGCCGAGGAGGGCGCCGCCAAGGTGTTCAAGCCGATGATCGGTTCGGGCTTCATCGTCGGCGTGGTCGGCGCGCTGCAATTCGAGGTGCTGGCCAGCCGGATCGAGATCGAATACGGCCTGCCGGTGCGGTTTGAATCGTCGCAATTCACCAGCGCGCGCTGGGTGGCCGGGCCCAAGGACAAGGTCGAGGCCTTCGCCCAGGCGAACAAGGGTCACATGGCGCAGGACCATGACGGCGACCTAGTCTATCTGACGCGGCTGCAATGGGACATCGACCGCGTCGGGCGCGACCATCCCGAGCTGAAGCTGACGGCGACGAAGGAGATGATGGTCTGAGACGCAGCACGAGGCCTTTGCGGCCTGCATGGTTGCCATCCGGCCTTGCAGAGTCGGCGCAGAAAGGCCGCCTTGCTGCGTGGAGGCGAATCGAGCATGTGCATGGCGTGGAGCGGAGTGCGGCATGCCGTCCACGGCCTTGCGCAGATTTCTGACCTATGCCGGGACCGGCGTGACTGATCGCGGCCGATAAGTCCAAGCGGATCGACTTCCAGCGAACCTGATTCCCGGCCACCGGCTCAGTGTGCGCAACGGAACGGCCGCCCCGCGCTTGCCGACCTGCCCTAACCCGCCACCTCATCCGTCCAGACTGTGAACTCGCGCAGTTCATGCGTGCCGAAGCTCGAGATCAGGGCGGCGTCGGCGGCATCCCTGCCGTGGCCGATGGTGATGCGGCCGATGCGCGGCGCGTTGTTGCGCGGGTCGAAGGTCCACCAGCGGCCCGACAGCCAGACATGCATCCAGGCGGCGAAATCCATCGGATCGGGGCTTTTTGGTACACCGATGTCGCCCAGGTGGCCGAAGGCATAGCGCGCCGGGATATTCAGGCAGCGGCACAGCGCAATGGCCAGATGCGCGAAGTCGCGACACACGCCCTTGCGCTCGGCATAGGCACTGTGGGCGGTGCGGAACTGGTCCGCATCGCCATAGCTGAAGGCGAGATGCGCATGGGCAAAGTCGCAGATCGCCTGCACCCGCGCCCAGCCCGGCGCCACCTGGCCGAACAGATCCCAGGCCAGTTCACCCAAGAGATCGGTCTCGCAATAGCGGCTGGCGGCGAGATAGGGCAGCACCGCGTCGGGCAGGGCCTCGACCGGGCTTTCCTCGGCCGCGGGAAACACCGGGTCGGGCAGGCCGCTGTCGGCGATCACCGCATCGCTTTCCAGGGTGAAGCGCCCGCCCGGGGCGGTCAGCCGGGTGCGCAGGTTGCCGAACATGTCGATATGGGTCGCATGCGGCACGGCGGGATCGGTGCGGAACGCTTCGGGCGCGCGCAGGTCCAGCCGGCGTTCCGGACGCGCCGTCAGCTGCACGATCAGCGGCAGCGGCGCGGCGGATTCCAGTGTGATGCGATAGCCATAGCGGATCAGCATCAGGCGACCGTCACCTCCATGGTGATCTCGGCATTCAGCACCTTGCTGACCGGGCAGCCCTTTTCGGCCTTGCGGGCGGCGTCCTCGATCACGGCCTTGTCGCCCGTGCCGGTGATGGTGGTGCTGAGATGCGCGGTCTTGATCGCGAAGCCGTCGCCGTCCTGGTCGAGGCCGATCTTCGAGGTGGTCTGGATGGTTACGTCCGTCACCCCGGCCTCGGCCAGGATCTTCGACAGCGCCATGCTGAAGCAGGCGGCATGGGCGGCGCCGATCAGCTCCTCGGGGTTGGTGCCGGGCTTGCCCTCGAAGCGGGTGTTGAAGCCATAGGGCTGGTCCGAGAGCGCGCCCGATTTGGTCGAGATCACGCCCTTGCCGTCCTTGAGCCCGCCCTGCCATTTCGCCGAGCCATAGTTCACGATCATGATCCGTCCTCCGGTTTGCTGCGATGGGGTCGGGGGCACAACGCGCGACGGCTTGCGCGGTTTCACCCGCCGGCCTATGCCGGCCGGCAAGCAGGGGAAGGGGAGACGCATGCCGCTGCACGAACTGGCGGCGCTGGGTGCGGCCGCCTGCTGGGCCATCACCGGGATGCTGTCGCAAGCGGCGGCGCAGGCGCTGGGGCCCTTCGGCTTCAACCGGCTGCGCCAGGCCATGGTGGCGGCCATGCTGGCCGTGATCGTGCTGGCGACGGGGCGCTGGCACGGCATCGCCGCGGCCGACCTGTGGCGGCTGTCGCTGTCGGGGATCGTCGGCATCTTCCTGGGCGATACGCTGCTTTACGTGGCGCTGATCCGGCTGGGCCCGCGCCGCTCGGGGGCGCTCTTCGCCATGAACGCGCCGATGGCGGCGCTGATGGGCTGGCTCGCCCTGGGCGAGGCGCTGTCCCCGGCCGCCGTGCTGGGCGTGGTGCTGTCGACGCTGGGCGTCGCCATGGCGGTGCTGGGCCGGCCGGGCCGCGCCGGCGGGCATCGCTTCGAGGCGGTGCAGGGCTCGGTCTGGGCCGGGGCCGGCTTCGGTCTGCTGGCGGCGGCGGGGCAGGCGCTGGGGTCGCTGATCGCGCGGCCGGTCATGGCCGAGGGCTTCGACCCCTATGTCGCCTCGCTGATCCGGGTGGCGGTCGCGGTCGCCTGCCTGATGCTGCTGATGGCGCTGCCGATCCGCGCCGTGAAGCCGCTGGGCCGGCCTTCGCCGCGCGTGCTGCTGCTGACGGCGCTGTCGGGGCTGATCGCCATGGTGACCGGCATGACGCTCTTGATGTTCGCGTTGCAGGGCGGCAAGGTCGGCATCGTCTCGACGCTGTCGGCGCTGTCGCCGGTGCTGATCCTGCCGGTGCTCTGGGCGATGACCGGGGCGCGGCCCTCGGCCACGTCATGGGCGGGGGCGGCGCTGGCGGTCGCCGGCATGGCGCTGATCTTCCTGCGCTGACGGCTTTGTCACTTGCCCGGATGCGCGCGCCGCGCTTGCATGGCGGCGCAGACACAAGGAGAATCCCATGCGTATCATCCCCTTCGCCCTGGCCGCCCTGCTGGCCACGCCCGCCCTGGCGCAGGAGCATGCTGGCCATGACGGCGGCTCGGCCTCGGACGCGGCCTATGAGCAGGTCATGGAGAAGATGCATGAAGACATGATGATCGACTACAGCGGCGATGCCGATGTCGATTTCATGCGCGGCATGATCCCGCATCACCAGGCCGCCATCGACATGGCCAAGGTGGCGCTGGAGCACGGCAAGGATCCTGAGGTGCGCAAGCTGGCCCAGGAGGTCATCGAGGCCCAGAGCGCCGAGATCGCGCAGATGCAGGAATGGCTGAAGGCGCATGACAAGGCCGAATAGCCGCAGTTCCGGCCCGGCCGGCGGTGGGGGCCGACTGCCCCCACGCCCCCGTGAGTATTTTCGAAACAGTGAAGGCGGGGGCCTGCGCCGTCGCGCCCCGGTCAGGCCTTGACCGTCGCCCGGACCGCCACGATCCGGGTCGCCGCCTGGGCGGCCTCGCGGCCCTTCTTCACGAAATGCTCGCGGAAGATGGCGGTGTGGTGCTCGGTTTCCTGGTAGTGATGCGGGGTCAGCGACACCGAGAGCACCGGGACGCCGCTGTCCATGCCGGCGCGCATCAGCCCGTCGACCACGGCCTGGGCGACGAAATCGTGGCGATAGATGCCGCCGTCCACCACCAGCGCGGCGCAGGCCACGGCGCCGTAGCGGCCGGTTTGCGCCAGGTCGCGGGCCAGCAGCGGCATCTCGAAGGCGCCGGGGACGTCGAAGACGTCGACCTGGTCGCGCGGCACGATTTCGCAGAAGCCTTCCAGCGCCTGATCGACGATGTCGGCATGCCAGTTCGCCTTGATGAAGGCATAGCGGGTGTGTGTCATGCGGGATCTCCTTTCCAAGTGACACGTCACCCAAGGCGATCACATGAGGGCCGGGCCCCTCGGGGCCGGCTCGCACGCTCTCTTTCATCCGGACTGTGACCGTCGGCCCAGGAATCGCACCTGGTCTGCTGACCCCTGATCCGGCCAGACCAGCCGGGGCAAGGCGCTCGCGGGCTTGCATCGCTGCTTACCGCCGGTGGGGAATTCCGCCCCGCCCTGAGAACTCGGCCTTGATGCCAGCAGGCCGCCCGCGATGCAAGGGTCAGAGCAGCCGCTCGGCCTCTTGAATCGCGAAACGGTCCGTCATGCCTGCGACATAATCGAGGACGATTCGCGCGCGCTGCGTCTCGTCCGCCGCCGCCTCGGCGGCCCGGAACCAGTGCTCGGGCATTTTCGAGGGATCGTTCAGGAACAGCGGGAAGAGGCCGTTCAGCATCTCGGTCACGCGCCGGCGCTCGACCACCACGGTCGGGGCGCGATACATGCGCTGGAACAGGAACAGCTTGATCGCCTTGAGGTTCTGGTAGAGCGGCTTCGAGAAGCGGATGATCGGCCCCTCCATGGCGCGGATGTCGTCCGCGCTTTGCGGCTGTAGGCTGGCGAGGCGGTTCTGGGCGACGGCGATCACGTCCTCGACCATGACGCCGAAGACCCGGCGCAGCGCCTCGTGCCGGCGCCGCATCGGTTCCAGGCCCGGATGCAGCGCATCAACCCGCGCGAAGGCCTCGCCCACCACCGGCAGCTCGGCCAGGTCGGCCTCGGAGAAGAGACCGGCGCGCAAGCCGTCGTGCAGGTCGTGGTGGTTATAGGCCACGTCGTCGGCCACCGCCGCCACCTGCGCCTCGGCGCTGGCATTGGTGTGCAGTTCCAGATCCCATTCCGCGTTCACCTCGGCCAGGGCATAGGGCAGGGGGCCGGTGACGGGGCCGTTATGCTTGGCGATGCCCTCCAGGCTTTCCCAGGTCAGGTTCAGCCCGTCGAAATCGGCGTAGTGGCGTTCCAGTTTCGTCACGATGCGCAGCGCCTGGGCATTGTGGTCGAAGCCGCCATAGGGCGCCATCAGCGCCGCCAGCGCATCCTCGCCGGTATGGCCGAAGGGCGGGTGGCCGAGGTCATGGGCCAGGGCCACCGTCTCGGCCAGGTCGGTGTTCAGGCCCAGCGTGCCGGCGATGGTGCGGGCGACCTGCGCGACCTCGATCGTATGGGTCAGGCGGGTGCGGTAATAGTCGCCCTCGTGCTCGACGAAGACCTGGGTCTTGTGCTTGAGCCGGCGAAAGGCCGAGGAATGGATGATGCGGTCGCGGTCGCGCTGCCAGGGGCTGCGAAAGGTGGACATGCGCTCGGGCCAGCGACGGCCGCGGCTTTCTTCGGGCTGGCAGGCATAGGGGGCCGTCATCTCGTCCGTTCCTTGCAGGCGTTTGCGGCGAACCCTATATTCCATGCCTGACGACGGAAACGGGAACGCCCCATGAACGTGGAACTGAACCTGCCCCCGAAGGTGACCGAGCGCGCCTTCCAGCGCCTGGCCGAGATCAACGAGGGCGGCCCGGCGCGGCCCTTGCGGGTTGCGGTGGCGGGCGGCGGCTGCTCGGGCTTTCAATACGACATCCGGCTGGACGACGCGGCCGAGGATGACTTGCTGCTGCAAGGCGGCGGCCAGACCGTGGTGGTCGACCCGGTGTCGCTGCCCTTCCTGGCCGGTGCCACCATCGACTTTGCCGATGAGCTGATCGGGGCGCGCTTCACCATCGACAATCCGAACGCCAGCTCGTCCTGCGGCTGCGGCACCTCGTTTTCGATCTGATCTGGCGCGGGCCGGCGCGGGCCGCTAACCTGCGCGGCATGAAAATCGCGACATTCAACATCAACGGCGTCCGCGCCCGGATCGAGACCCTGACCGGCTGGCTTTCCGAGGCCCAGCCCGACGTGGTGGTCCTGCAAGAGATCAAGTGCCAGGACGAGGGCTTTCCGCGCGAGCCCATCGCCGATCTCGGCTACAATATCGAGACGCATGGGCAAAAGGGCTTCAACGGCGTCGCCATCCTGTCGAAGCTGCCGCTGGAGGATGTGGCGCGCGGCTTGCCGGGCGACGACACCGACGAGCAGTCGCGCTATATCGAGGCGACGGTGCTGGGCACCCGCGCCGTGCGCGTCGCCGGGCTCTACCTGCCCAACGGCAATCCGCAGCCCGGGCCGAAGTTCGACTACAAGCTGGCCTGGATGGCGCGGCTGCAGGCGCAGGCGCGGCGGCTGCTGGACAGCGAGATGCCGGCGGTGATGCTGGGCGACTACAACGTCATCCCCGAGGCGCGCGATGCCGCCCGGCCCGAGAAATGGCGGAATGACGCGCTGTTTCAGCCCGAAAGCCGCGCCGCGCTGCGCCGCATCCTGTTCGACGGCTGGACCGATGCGGTGCGCCTGCGCGACCCGGACGCGACGCGCGGGCCCTTCACCTTCTGGGATTACCAGGCCGGCGCCTGGCAAAGGGACGACGGCATCCGCATCGACCATGTGCTGCTGTCGCCGCAGGCCGCCGACCTGCTGATCGACCTGGGCATCGACCGCGACGAACGCGCCAAGGACAAGCCCAGCGACCACGTCCCGGTCTGGATCGACCTGAACGCCTGAGCGCGTTCAGATCCCCGGGGCCGCGCGCCTTCAGCGCCGCCGCGGCCCCGTTCTCCGACAACGCGCCGGAACCAATCGACGTCTGCGTTGGTTCGCCTCGAGATCTCTCCGGTCAGGTGGTGTGATGGCGAAAGACCTCCGGTTCGGCCCGCTGGGGCCTGAGACGCTGCATCTTTGCGTCGACATGCAGAAGCTGTTCGCGCCCGGCTCGCCCTGGGCGGTGCCGTGGATCCAGAAGACCCGGCCGGCCGTCGCCACCCTGGTCGAGGCCCAGCCGGCGCGCACGGTCTTTACCCGCTTCATCCCGCCGGTGCGGCTGGATCACGCGCCGGGCAGCTGGGCGCGCTATTACGCCGGCTGGCCGGGGATGCTGCGCGAAAACCTCGACCGGTCCTGGCTCGACCTGCTGCCGGAACTGGCGCGGCACACGCCTCCGGCGCGGGTCGTCGACAAGGCGGTCTATTCGCCCTGGCACGATGGCAGCCTGCATCGGTTCCTGCGCGGTGCCGGGATTTCGGCCCTGCTGGTCAGCGGCGGCGAAACCGACGTCTGCGTGCTTGCCACCGTGCTGGGTGCGGTCGACCTGGGATATCGGGTGGTGCTGGTCGCCGATGCGCTTTGCTCGTCCACGGATGCGGGCCATGACGCGGGAATGACGCTTTATCGCCAACGCTTTTCGCATCAGATCGAGACCGTCTGCCTGGAAGAGGCACTGGAGGCCTGGCGACCGGAGTAACGGCCAGGCGCACAAGTCGCGCGCCGTCTGGCCGGAAAGGGAAAGGGGGCCTTGTGGCCCCCCTCTTGTCCTGATCAGCGGCGCCCGCGCGACGACGAGCGGCGGTCGTCGTCGTCATCGTCGCGGCGGTTGTCCCAGCCGCGGCGCGCCGCCTCGGCATGGCCGCGGGAATCGCCGAACCAGCCGCCCTGGCCGCGGTCGCGCGAATAGTCGTCGTCGCGGCCG
>NZ_SOKV02000057.1:0-8495 GCF_004407025.1 Paracoccus sp. DMF | reverse complement strand
CGTGCGGCCGCGCGAATAGCTGCGGCGGTCGTCGTCATCGCGCCGCGAGGCCGCGTAACGGCGATCGTCGTCGCGGTCGCTGGTAAAGCGGCCCCGGCTGTCGCGGTCGCGGTCGTCGTCGCGGCTGGAACGCCCGCGCGAGGAATAGCGGTCGTCGTCGCGGTCGCTGGTGAAGCGGCCCCGGCTGTCACGGTCGCGGTCGTCGTCATCCCGGCGCGAGGAACGCCCGCGCGAGGAATAGCGGTCATCGTCGCGGTCGCTGGTGAAGCGGCCGCGGCTGTCGCGATCGCGGTCGTCGTCATCACGGCCCCGGCCGCCGGAACCGCCACGGCCACCATAATCGTCGTCGCTGACAAAGCGTCCGCGGTCGTCGCGTTCCGGCATGTTCGAGTTCCTCGGCATGATGTCCTCCTGATTTGCCGTAAGGTGCCGCAGTTGCGGCCTGGTCTCGCCGTCCGCGCGGGACGGCGTCTTCGTGCGGGCGCTGATGCGCCTGCCCAGGGCAGCGGGTTCGACCCCGGCCGCCTTGGCCTTGGCGAGAAGTCCGCTGCGCGGCTTCTCCTCGCGTTCGATGATTTCGCGGATCATCCGGGTGGAGACCCGCAGCGCCGCCGGTTGCAGCGCCTCGTCCAGATCCTGCCCGGCCCGGCCGAGCAGGAAGGACACCAGGTCCGTCTCGACGGCGAGATCGGTCAGCAGGGGAAATTCCTGCAATCCGGCCTTGATCCCGGCGTCGTAGAGCCAGCCATGCGCCCGGGCATGATCGGCCCAAGCCGTCGCCAGTTTCGGCAGCACGTCCTCGGCCGTCGCGGCATCGCTGACCTCGGCGGCCTCGCCAAGCAGCGCGCGAAGCGTCTTGTGATGTTCGCGCAGCAGGGCAAAGCCGTCGTCGCCGGCCTCTTGATTCTGTGCGCCGGTGGCTGGCGACTCGGACGGGGTGCCGTCGTCCTGGGGCGTCGCGTCCTCGGATGGGTCCGGGGTAGTGCTGGGGGTCTCGGTCTCACGCGCCATGTCATCGCCTCCATGCTGTGGGGCGGTTGAACCGGTGCGCGGCGCGAATGTTCCCGCGCAAAAATGCGTTCTTGCCGGGCAGCACGGGCGATGCCGCGGCGGGTGTTTCGGGCCTTGCGGCAAGCCCCTGAAAACGCCCGCCTTCGGCCTTGCGTGGCGGCTGTCGCGGGAAATGGCCGACCCGAACTGCAACAGTTGCGGAAAATCGATTCGAAAGGCTCGCCATTGCGCGCAAGCAGATTAAAATAAGCTAAGTTTCGAGGAGTAATGGAATCTCAGATGGCCAATGGCGACGGCGGGCAGCGCGTGGACCCCGAACTCGAGAAGGCGCTTTCCGAACTGCTGGTGCAGACGGAGAAGGAGCCGATTTCCCCGCGTCTGCGCCAGTTGGCGAAGCGTCTGGAGGAGGCGCTGCAGAACGCGCGCCTGAGTCGCGAGATCAAGGAAGGCTGAACGCCGCCGCACCGGCCGGTTGTCGGCCAGAGGCGGCGGAACTATCCCCCGCCTGAGGCATTGAGTCCCGGCTATCACCCGATGATCGCGAAGGCTGCAATGTCAGACGACATACTTGTCTATATTCCTGCGCTGCGAGCCTATGCGCGCGCGCTTTGCAGGTCATCGCTCGACGGCGACGATCTGGTGCAGGAAACCTTGTTGCGCGCCATCGAGCACGCGCGCCAGTATCAGCCAGGCACCAATATGCGCGCCTGGCTTTTCACCATCATGCGCAACCGCTTTTTCACCAATTGCAAGAAATCCGCCCGCGAGCGCACCGGGGCCGCCGATTGCGCCTCGCTGGTGCCGCAGGTCAAGCCCGACCAGGAATGGCACATGCAGGCGACCGAGCTGCATGACGCCCTGAACAAGATGCCGGTGCATTACCGCGAGGCGATCATCCTGGTCGGCGCCCTGGGCGAAACCTATATCGACGCGGCACTGATCCTGGACTGCGATATCGGCACCATCAAAAGCCGGGTGAACCGCGCGCGCGGAATCCTGCGAAAGGCGCTGGAACCGACGCTGTGACGACGCGCCGGCGACGCGCTGGCGAAAACGGCCCCGCCTGACAGGCGGGGCCGCTTCTTTGCAGGAAGCCGGCGGTCAGGCCGCCGCTTCGCGATTGGCTTCGTTTTCGGCGATCTCGGTCAGCAGCTCGTCGGTCTGCGATTCCTCGTCCAGCGTCTGGGACAGCAGGTCGGCCGCGTCCTTCAGGCCCAGCTGCTGCGCCCATTGCCGCAGCGTGCCATAGCGGGCGATCTCGTAATGCTCGACCGCCTGCGCGGCGGCGATCAGGCCGGCATCCAGCGCCGGGGCGCCCTTGAAGGCGGACATGACCTCCTCGCCCTCCTCGATGATGCCGTCGATGGCCGGGCAGGTCTTGCCGCGCGGCGATTTGCCCAGGATCTCGAACACCTGCTGCAAACGCTCGACATGGGTCTGGGTCTGTTCGCGGTGTTTCTCGAAAGCCTCGCGCAGCCGCTCGGACTGCGCCCCGCGCGCCATCTTGGGAAGCGCCTTCAGAATCTGGCGCTCGGCATAGTAGATGTCTTTCAGGGTCTCGTGGAACAGATCGTCAAGAAGCTTCTCAGCCATCGGGATTTCCTTCCTGGTGAAGCCCGGCGCGGGACCGGACGGTTTCGCGCAGATGGAACCTGCCAGGGGGCGAAATGTTCCCAGCAAAGTCCACGCCGGTCGGCGACTTTCCGGCGTGGCGCTTGTCGCAGGCGGCCGGCCGGGTCGCAGTGCGCGCCGGCTGCGCGCTTGCGGGTCCGAAGAGGACAGGCGCGATCACTGGCTTACGGGGGCGGGGCCGTCCTCGTCGAACTCGGGCAGGGCTTCCAGCTGCTCGCGGGTCCAAGGCAGGTAGATGCGCAGGTCGTCATCCTTGCTATAGGCCACCAGGTCATCGACCGGCACCGCGACGCGGTGCTCGCCCATGCCCAGGAAGCCGCCCACGTCGATGATGGCATGGCTGATGTCGACCGAAGTCCCGCCAGCCGGCGTGCTCCCGGCGGCTTCTTGCGCCGGAGGGGTGGTGGCATCGGTCGGCGTCACCGTGCTGCTGTCCGAACCGACGTTCTCGATCCGGTCATTGTCGCCGGTGTCGGTGCCGCTGGCCTTGTTGGTCGAGTCGTTATCCTTGGCCACGTCTGACGTCTGCGCCCCTGCCATGCCGGTGCTTTCCGAGCCGGTGGCGCCGGTCGCGGGGTCGGGGGTCGTCGCGGGGTCGGGTGTCGTTGCGGGGTCGGGGGTTGTCGCGGGGGCGGGGGTTGTTGCAGGGGCCGCGTCGGTCGCGGCCGGTGCCGCTGCATCGGCCTCGCCCAGCGAGGTGCTGCCGTCGGCAAAGACCAGTCCATGCACCTCGCCGATATCGTCGCCGGCGGCATCATAGACCGTTGCGCCTTGCAGGTTGTCCGTGGTCAGGACGGCGTCGCTGTTCACATAGCCTTCGGGCGGCGCGATGGTGGGGGCAGCGGTGGCGGCCGGTGCGCTCTCCTGCGTCGCGGGCGCGGGCGCGGGCTGGGCGGGTGCATCCTGGGCCTGCGCGGCCCCCAGGCCAAGAGCCGCCAGGACGGCGGTGCTGAGCAGTAGCTGTCTCATCTCTTTCTCCTTGCTGTTCATGCTGCGGGAGGGCTGAACCGGCAAGGGCCCGGAATGTTCCCGCTTTCCTGCCCGGCGGCGGGACGCCATGCGGCTGGGCGGCCAGGCGCCGTCCACGCCCCAGCAGCCCGGCAGGGCAGGGATTTTTGGTCGCTGTGGCGGTCAGTAATTCCCGGGCGGGTCGCTGGCGGGAAAGGATTCGTCGCCCTGTTCGTCGACCTGATCCCAGTGCCGGGGCGGATCCTCCATCTCCCGCCGGCCGGCCGCGCGGATGCGGGGATAGGGCGCGGGCCGGCGCGGGGCGTTCCAGGCCGCCGCGCAGGCAAGACCCAGCGCGAGGCCGCCGAACAGCAGCAGAAGCCGGTTGTTCATCCTGGTGCTCCTTCTCAGATCATCGGCGCGCCGCCGGTGACGGCGATGGTGGCGCCCGAGACATAGCTCGACATCGGCTCGGCCAGCATGACATAGGCCGAGGCCAGCTCGACCGGCTGGGCCGGGCGTTTCATCGGATAGTTCTTGCCGAAATTGGCCACGTCATCGGGCGGCATGCTGGCCGGGATCAGCGGCGTCCAGACCGGGCCGGGCGCGACCGCGTTCACGCGGATGCCCTGTTCGGCCAGCATCTGCGCCAGGCCGGCGGTGAAGTTCTGGATCGCGCCCTTGGTCGTGGCATAGGCCAGCAGGCCGGGATTCGGCTTGTCGGCATTGATCGAGGCGGTGTTGATGATGGCGCTGCCCTTGGGCATATGCGGCACCGCCGCCTTGGTCAGGTGGAACATCGCGTCGATATTGACGGCGAAGGTGTGGCGCCATTCCTCGTCGGTGATCTCCTCAATGCTGTCGAACAGCCGCTGATGCGCGGCATTGTTGACCAGAATATCCAGGCGCCCGAAGCGCTCGACCACCTGGGCGACGATCTGGCGGCAATGCTCCGGGTCGGCGATGTCGCCGGCGATCGACAGGCATTCGCGCCCCGCCTCGCGCACCAGTTCCGCGGTGCTGGCGGCATCCTCGGTCTCGTCCAGCCAGGACAGCGCCACGTCGGCACCCTCGCGGGCATAGGCGATGGCGACGGCGCGGCCGATGCCGCTGTCGCCGCCGGTGATCAGGGCGACCTTGCCCTGAAGCCGGCCGGCGCCGCGCCAGCTTTCCTCGCCGTGGTCGGGGACCGGGTCCATCTTGCGAAAGCTGCCGGGCAGGGATTGCTGCTGTTTCGGGAAGGGGGGCTTCGGATAATCGGTCATCGGTCGGGCCTTTCGTCGATTTCGGGATTGCCGGGCTGCTTCATGCCATTGCCCTGGCGGTTGGGATCGTCGGTCACGGCGTCGGTGGGGTCGATGCGCTGCTGGCGCTGGTCCAGGACATGCGGCGCCGGATGGCGCATTTCCTCCAGCGCCGAATCCGGCGGGCCCGGCGCTGTCGCAAGCGGCGGCGGCGCCCGGCGCGGCGGTGTCACGGGCATGGCCACTGTCTCGGGCCGCCCGCGCGCATGCGCCAGGCAAAGTCCCAGGGCGATTCCCACGCCCATGGCGGCAAAGCCCAAGGCTACGCCCAGCGGCGGCAGCACAAGATGCCAGCCCGGGCTGAGCCGCTCGGGCAGCAGCCCGTAATCCACCAGGCCCGCGATGGCGGCGGTGACCAGCCCGGCCAGCCAGGCCAGGCGATACCCGCCGCGCGCCGCCTTGCGGAGCAGCAGTACCGCGACCCCGGACCAGAAGACACAGGCCAGGACGTGGATCGCCGCGCCAAGCCCGGTATGCGCCAGGTCCAGCGCCTGGATGCCGGCGACCTCGGGGCCGTAAAAGGCCTGGGTCGTGGCATTCAGGGGCATCCACCCAGGCAGGCCGCGCTGCAGGCTGAGCGCGAACAGCACCAGCCCCGAGAGCACCGAGGCCAGAACTCCGGCCCATGGCCAAGCCAGGTCGAAGCGCGCCATGGAGACAGGACGTGTCATGGTGAGCCCTCCTTTTCCCATGCAAGGCGAACCTGCGGGACGCTGCTTTGTTCCCGCGCAGGGCGATATCCCAGCGGCTTGTCGCCCGATCCGACGCCGAAGATCGGCCGCGAGGGGCCGTGCACCGGCAGGCACGATCCATCCGCGGCCGAAGCGTCACCCGGCCGTGCAGCGAGCCCGGGTGGCGATCACGGGCGGCGCGGCGCGGGCTACGACAGATGGCGGCGGCGGTGCAGCCGATATTCCTCGCGCAGCAGGTCTTGCAGATGCTGCCGCCGGCTGCAGCCCGGCAGGCCGGCGTGCGTATGGGCGATGGCCTGTTTCAGCACCGATTCGACAAGCCGCTCGGCCGCGCCCGGATCGCGGATCAGCGCGCGCGCCTCGCCGAGCAGCTCGTGCACCACCGTCTCGATGCTGGGCAGCCGCTGCGCCTCGATCGCCGCATGCTGCGCATGCAGGTCCGCCAGCATGATCGGCGTCGTGGTCGGCTTGGTATAGATGTGCTGGTCGCGAAACTGCCGGGGCATGACTTCGCAGCCGCAGCCGGTCAGGAAAACGAAGGGAATCTCGTTGTGAAGCAAGGAGTCCGCCACCGCGAAGTCGTCGCTCGATCCAATGTTCAGGATCGCGACCTGTGCCAGCGGCGTGCAATTGATCGCGTCGTGGATGTCGTCGAAGGGGCCGATGACATGATCCCCGCCTTGCCGGATTTCCGATGCCAGCTTGCTGGCCAGGAAATAGTCGTTCTCGACCACCATGACCGAAATGGGTTCCCGTGCCATTGCCCCCTCCTGCACCTGTCCTCGGCGGACACTATCAACCAAAAGTCGTAGCATCGCGAGGCGTTGGTCAGCTCTCGGCGGAAGTCAGCCGGCCGCCGACAGCTTTCGCGGGGCGCCCTTTTGCTGGCGATAGTCGATGCCCTGGACCACGCTCACCGTGGTGTCGCCGACCGCGATGCATTGCACGACGAAAGCGCCTAAAGAATCTTCCCCTCCGCTGACGGTCACCAGTTGATCGGGATAGCTCTGGGTGGCGCTGCGCAGCCCGGCCTGGGTGGCGGCGTCCACGACGGCTTGGCCGCAGGCCTCGATGCTCAGTTGCGCGGCGGGGGTGCGCTCGACGTGATAGATCAGGTTGAAATCCGCCTCCTGCGCCAAGGCGGGAGCGGCAAAGCCCAACACGCTGATCGCGGCGAGCGTCCATTGCGAATGGTTCATGTAAAAATCTCCATCACTTGAAAACAGTATCGGATGACACTGCGTCGGGCTGCGCAGTCACCCATCGCCGTTTTGCCGCGGCGGGAATGCTCCGAGCCTCTGGCCTTGCCGCTGAAGGCTACCGGTGACACCGTCGTCCGAATTCCGGTGACCGCGTGGTGACCGCCGACATCTTCGGAAATGGTTACAAGATTTCGGGATAGGTATGAAATGGCGCTAAGCGGTTGTAAAACCTGCCTTAGCGCCTTCGGAAACATGGTGGGCGATAACGGATTTGAACCGCTGACATCTTCGATGTGAACAAACGGGCCGTGCGCTAACCTGCGGTTCCTGCGTGAAATGACTGCTTTTTCTTGAACCGGAAATGCCACCTGCGTGCCCTGTTTTCGTTTTGTGCCGTTCATTGAACCAATGGTCACTTCGTTCCTCCTACTTCACCGACCGCAGCTTGACGAACTCCAGGGCCTCCGCTGCGCCGGCAAGATGGCTGGGCGCGAACCGACCATAGGTCGAGAAGGTGATGGCCGTATTGCTGTGCCCGAGATACTGAGCGACCTGGACGATGGGGATGCCGCTCGAAACCATGGCCACCGCGGCGCTGTGACGGATGGTGTGCAGCGTCACGTCGGTGATGCCCGCACGACGAACAGCACCCTCAAAGCCCTTCCGGATGGTCGAGACCCGCTTTCCGCCCCATTCGACAACATAATCCGACAGGGCGGCGCCCTTGGCGTTCTGCAGCGCCGCCATGAGGCCCTTGTTAATCGGCACGATAGCGCGCCCTTTCCGCGTGCGGGCGTCCTCAAGGCGCAGATTGATGATGCCGCGGTCCATGTCGACGCGATCCCACGTCAGGTCCAGCACCGCGCCGACACGACCAGCGGTGGCAAAGAGCAGGTGGATTGCGAGGCCGATGTGCGGGGCCTCCGCGCTCTCGATCAGGCGCGCCACCTCATCCTTGGTCAGGAACCGCTCCTTCGGCGTCGGCTTTGGCGGGCGCTCGATATGCGGCGCTGCCTGGATCATGCGGTTCCGTTCCGCGAAGGTCATGCTGCTGCGCAGGTGGCCCAGCTCGGTATGAACCGCGCCTTGGGAGATGCCAGCCGCCATGCGGTTCCTGGCGTAGGACCGGCATAGCTCGGTGGTGATCTGATCCGGCCTGTAGTGGCCGAAATGGGCGAGGACGGCCTTGCCGGTAAATTTCATGGTCGTTGCCGTCGGCTTGTCGCCCAGGTCGCGGCGGTATTCTTCCCAGATCTCCGCGACCGTCGCGCCGGTCTGCGATTCCGCGAACCTCTTGGCGCGGAACACATCTATGGCTTCGGCTTCGGCTTCCGCTCTCGTGCGTGCCTTAAGCTGATGCCGAACTCGCTTGCCATCGCTGCCGATCCAGTAGACGCAGTATCCGCCGCGCAGTCGTCCGATGCTGATATCAGGCATTTCTCATATTCCTCAACAACATGGGCGGGAATTCGATAGAGCTTCCCAAAGCGGAAGTGCGCGAGCTGTCCAGCAGCGCATTTCTTCCTGACGGCATTTGCGGTCACGCCCCAGCGATCCGCAAGCGTTTCGGGCGTGTAAGGCGCCGCGATCTGTTCGTGTCGTCCCATCACCCTCTATCCTCCTGGATCCTGGCGCGACGCATGATGCCGCTGCAATCGCGCGCCCCTAGCAGCCTCATGCTCCCCTCCCCTCGCGCAGGGTGTCGG
>NZ_SOKV02000056.1:0-19055 GCF_004407025.1 Paracoccus sp. DMF | reverse complement strand
TGGAGCCTCCGGCAAACCCGGCGCGGTTCAGAACAGCCCTCGCTGCCCCTGCGCCAGCTCCAGGCCGAACTGGCCGGACGCGGGGTCCGGGTCAGTACGGCGCGCTGTGGAACTTCGTCCATGCCGAGGGCCTGTCGTTCAAAAAAAGACCGTACTCGCGGCCGAGACCGAGCGGCCCGATATCGCCCGCCGCCGCGCGCGCTGGCGACGCCACCAGCACCGGATCGACCCCCGACGGCTCGTCTTCATAGATGAAACCTGGGTGAAGACGAACATGGCCCCGCTACGCGGCTGGGGACCGAAGGGCGCGCGCCTGCCGGGCCGCACCCCGCACGGGCACTGGCGCACGATGACCTTCGTGGGCGCGCTCAGGGTGGACCGGATCGATGCACCTTGCGTCTTCGATGGTCCGATCAATGGCGAGCTGTTCCGGGCCTATGCCGAGCAGGTGCTCGCCCCGACCCTGCGCCCGGGCGATGTGGTGGTCATGGACAACCTGGGCAGCCACAAGGGCAGCGCGGTGCGCAAGGCCATACGCGCGGCGGGTGCCCACTTGCTCTTTCTGCCACCATACAGCCCCGACCTGAACCCGATCGAGCAGGTCTTCGCCAAGCTCAAGCATCTGATGCGCACCGCGTCCGAGCGAACCGTGGATGCCGTCTGGAAGCGCCTTGGCACCGTCATCGACAGCTTCTCAGTGGAGGAATGCGCGAACTATCTGCGCAATGCCGGATATGCTTCCATCTGATGCGATCACGCTCTAGCTTGGAGGGGTGGGCATCGACGCAGCCAGGCCAATGTGGCTGCCGTAGACTTTGCTACCGCTGATCGTAATTGTATTGGCGACTGCATCGCGGGCGAAACCGCATGGCTTTCACACTGGCGGGCCCGCAGAGTATGAAGCCATGTGACGCAGCCCTCAACATCACCGGGGCAACATGACATAGCTACGGCTCGGAGGCAGAAGAATGCAGCTCACGCTGGTGGCTTCTACGGCCTGTGAAGGCATGTGCAATGGTGGAAAAGCATCGTCAGCTGTATTAATTTACACAAAATCAATATGTTGGCAAGATACCACCAAGCGGGAGAGGCAATTCTCATGATCAAAAAGGCAGAACTATCCGCCTCTCATCATCGGGAAAATGGTCGGAGCGAGAGGATTCGAACCTCCGACCCCCTGCTCCCGAAGCAGGTGCGCTACCAGGCTGCGCTACGCTCCGACCGTGAGGCGGCAGGTAGCCCGTCGCGCCGGCGAATGCAAGGGGGATCTCGCAGATTTCGTCAGCGTATCAATCGCGCCGCCAGAGCCGGCCCAGAAGGCTGGGACGCGGCGCGGTTACCGTCTCGGAACGCAGCCGCGCCTCGGTCACCGGGCGCAGCCGGGACGAGCCGGTGCGCTCGCGCATCAGGATGTAGAGCCCCGAGCCGATGATCAGCCCCGCCCCCAGCAGCGTCATCGCATCCGGCCGCTCGTCGAACAGCAGCCAGCCGAAGCCGATCGCCCAGAGCATCTGCGAATATTGCATCGGCGCGACATTGGCGGCCTCGCCCGCCTGATAGGCCAGGATCAGCAGGAAACCCGCCGCCAGGCCCAGCACCGCGATGACGCCGGTCAGCGCCAGGTCCCCGGCCAGCATCGGCCGATAGGCAAAGCTCAGCGAAGCGCCGGTCAGCAGGAAGTTCCCGATCATCGGCCATAGAAGCAGGATCACCGTCCGCTCGGACCGGCCCAGCTTGCGCACGGCGATGGCCGACAGCGCCGTGGCCGTCGCCCCCATCAGCGCCGCGAGATGGCCCAGTCCCAGGGGCGTCATCCCGGGACGCAGCACGACCAGCACGCCGCAGAGCCCGGCAACTACGGCCGCCCAGCGATGCAGGCCGACCCGCTCGCCCAGAAGCGGTACCGAGAGCACCGTCACCAGCAGCGGCGCCGCGAAGAGGATGGAATAGACCTGCGCCATCGGCAGGGTCGAGAAGGCATAGAAGCCGCCCACGCCCGAACCGACGATGCAGATCGAGCGCAACCCGACCCAGAACGGGTTGCGCGGCCGCAAGGTGCCATGCGTCGGATCGCGCAAGAGCAGCACCGCCAGCGGCGGGAATGACAGCAGGGCCGAGAAGAACAGGATCTGCAGCGCCGGATAGGTCTCGCCCAGCAGCTTGATGATCACGTCATGGGTCGAATAGATGCCCATGGCCAGCAGGGCCAGCAGCGCGCCCTTGATATTGCCCGCCGTCATGATCCTCCCCGACGGTGATGATGCGGCCGCGCCCGCCGGGCAGGCGCGGCCGATGCCTTATTGCGCCGAAAGCGCGGCCAGGATGTGGTCGCCCATCTCGGCGGTCGAGACCGGCTTGCCGCCCTCGGGGCCCATCAGATCGCCGGTGCGCAGGCCGTCGGCCAGAACCTTCTCGACGGCCTTCTCCAGCATGTCGGCCTCGGCGCCCAGGTCGAAGGAATAGCGCAGGCACATGGCAAAGCTCAGGATGCAGGCGATGGGGTTGGCCTTGCCCTGCCCGGCGATGTCGGGGGCCGAGCCATGCACCGGCTCATACAGCGCCTTGGGCCGGCCGTTCGCCATCGGCGCGCCAAGGCTGGCCGAGGGCAGCATGCCCAGGCTGCCGGTCAGCATCGCCGCCGCGTCGGACAGGATGTCGCCGAACAGGTTGTCGGTCACGATCACGTCGAACTGGCGCGGGTTCCTGACCAGCTGCATGGCGCCGTTGTCGGCATACATGTGCGACAGCTCGACATCCGGATATTCATTGTCATGGACCCATTGCACCTCTTCGCGCCACAGGATGCCGGATTCCATCACATTGGCTTTTTCCATCGAGCAGACGCGGCCCGCGCGCTTGCGGGCCAGCTCGAAGGCCGAGCGGGCGACGCGGCGGATCTCGCCCGAGGTATAGCGCTGGGTGTTCACGCCGACGCGGCCGCCCTCGTTCGCGGGGTCGTTGTCATCGGAAATGCCGCGCGGCTCGCCGAAATAGACGCCCGAGGTCAGCTCGCGCACGATCAGGATGTCGAGCCCGGCGACCACGTCCCGCTTCAGCGAGGAGAAGTCGGCCAGCGCGTCGAAACATTGCGCCGGGCGCAGGTTGGCGAACAGGTCCATCTCCTTGCGCAGGCGCAGGAGGCCGCGCTCGGGCTTCACCGAGAAATCCAGGTTGTCGTATTTAGGCCCGCCCACGGCGCCCAGCAGCACGGCGTCCACCTCTTGCGCCTTCTGCATGGTCGCGTCGGCCAGGGGCTTGCCGTGCTTGTCATAGGCGGCGCCGCCGACCAGATCCTCGCTGACCTCGAAGGACAGGCCGCGGTTCTGCTCGAACCAGCCGATGACCTTGCGCACCTCGGCCATGACTTCGGGGCCGATGCCGTCGCCGGGCAGGATCAGCAGGGAAAAGGGGGTCATCGCAGGCATCCTCTATGCTTCTGGCTGTCGCCAATCGCGTATCCTTGCGCATTCCCTGCGTCAAGTTCACGGCGAATTGGCTTGCGATCGCGGGGCGGATCGGGCCGGATGGGCCGCGTCCGGGAATGCCGAAACCAAGGGGGACAGCCCATGAAGACGAAAGCGGCCGCGGCGAGAATCACACTGGCGGGGGCGATGCTGATGCTGGCCGGGGCGGCGCTGGCGGATGGCGGCATCACCGTGCAGCTTCCCGACGTCTCGGGCCTGTCGGAGGCCGAGGCGAAGGCGCTGATCGCCGAGCTTGCGAATGTGAATGTCATCACCTCGAACTGCCCGGCCTATCCGGTGACGGACGGGGAATGGACGCTGATCACCGGCACCGGCGACCGGCTGGCAGCTAGGCTGGGGCTGGACGCCTCGGCCTATGACCGGACCTATTACGGCCCGGCCTTCAAGCTGCTGGACGATCCCGGCGCCTGCGACCGCATCGGCCCGACCGCCAGGCCGCTGATCCAGCGCCTGGTCGGCATGGGCGGCGGCACCACGCCCCTGACGCAGTCGCAATAGCCCCCGGCGGATGCCGGATCGCCACACCTTGCCGGCGCCCGCCCGGCGGCCTAGCCTGCGCGCATGACCGCAGATCCGACCTACAGGGGATTCGCGCTGGATGCCGAGACGGCGCTGGCGCTCTTGCAATGGCAGGCCGAACTCGGCGCGGACGAGCCCTGCCTCGACGCGCCGCTTGACCGCTATGACCAGCCCGAGCGGGCCGAGCCTGTCCCAACCCCGGCCGCCCCCGCACCGAACCCGCCCGACACCGCCCTGGACCTGGCCGCCCAGGCCGAGGCCATGGCCGCCACCGCGACCAGCCTGGCCGAGCTGGCCGCCGCGCAAGAGGCGTTCGACGGCATCGAGCTGAAGAAGGGCGCGCGCAATTTCTGCTTTGCCGACGGCAACCCCGCGGCCCGGGTGATGGTCATCGGCGAGGCCCCGGGCGAGGAAGAGGACAACCAGGGCCGCCCCTTCGTCGGCCGCGCCGGCCAGCTTCTGGACCGCATGTTCGCCGCCATCGGCCTGTCGCGCGAGGCGGTGGATGCGGAAAAGGCGCTCTACATCACCAATGTCCTGACCTGGCGCCCCCCGGGCAACCGCCGCCCCGAGCCGGCCGAGATCGCCGTCATGCTGCCCTTCCTGCGCCGCCATGTCGAACTGGCGCAGCCCGAGATCCTGGTGCTGATGGGCAACACGCCCTGCATGGCGGCGCTGAACCGGCAGGGCATCCTGAAGCTGCGCGGTACCTGGACCGAGGCTTTCGGCCTGCCGGCGCTGCCGATGACGCATCCCTCCTACCTGCTGCGCACGCCGGCCGCCAAGCGCGAGGCCTGGGCCGACCTTCTGTCGCTGGCGGCGCGGCTGGACGGCCAGGGCTGACCCCGGCCGGCGCTTTCCCCCGCGGCAGGCCCCGCCGTCGCGATCACAACTGCAGGCGGCGACATGCCGAGCCGGCGACGAAGCCTTGACGCTTGCGCGGCGCAGCTTCTATCAGACTGCTTGCTGCCGATTCGGCCTTTTTCGGGGCTTTCGGACACAATCCAATTTGACGAGGCGGTTCCTTTGCTTGTCCCCCAGTTCACGCGCATCGCCGCCGGCCTTGCCCCCGAGCGCGCCGCGCGGGAATCGGCGCAGCGCAAGTTCGGCAATTTCAAGCTGGACGCGAACAACTTCAGCCATCCCGACCAGCTTGCGGCGCTGCTTGGCCCCTATCGCATGGTCAGCTTCGACCTGTTCGACACGCTGCTCTGGCGCGAGATCGCGCTCGAGGACGTGCATGCCAAGACCGCCGCCTTCGGCGAGCGCCTGATCCGGGGCGACGACGGCCCGCTGCCGCGCGGCCTGCTGCTGCATTCGCGCAGCCGCCATCAGGAGACGCTGAAAAAGGCCGGCATGGCCTCGAAGACCGCCTATCGCAACGAGATCGACCTGGCCGATGTCTTCGACACCGCGCTGGCGCCCTATATCGCCGACGACGCGCGCCGCGCCCGGGCGGTGGAATCGCTGCTGGCCTATGAGATCGAGACCGAGCATCGGGTGCTGACCGTCGATCCGGCGATGCGCGACTTCCTCGAGCGGCTGCGCGTGCAGGACAAGGTGCTGGTCCTGGCCTCGGACATGTATTTCTCGGAACGCTGGCTGCGCGAGCTGCTGACCCGGCTGGACCTGCTGAAATACTTCGACCATGTCTTCGTCTCGGCCACGGTGGGCGTGACCAAGCACAGCGGCAAGCTGTTCGACCATATCGACGCCACGCTGGGGTCGGCCGACTGGCGCCGGCTGCACCTGGGCGACAACTGGAACAACGACGTGGTGCAGCCGCGCAAGCACGGCTGGGACGCGCTGCACTACATGAATCCCGAAAACGAGATGCGCAAGCACCGGCTGGAGCTGCTGCACAGGCTCGACGCCCATCGCCGCCCGGCGGCGGCGCAGGCGCTGCTGGCGCAGATCCGCGGCGACAAGCCCGAGGACGGGCTGGTGCGGCTGGTCACGGCCGGCTTCCTCAGCTTTTCGCGGCAGGTGCTGGCCACCGCGCAGCAGGGCGGCTATGACCGGGTGCTGTTCCTGACCCGCGACGGCACCATCTATCACCACCTGATCCGCCAGCTGATCGCCGACACCGGCGCCGGGGACACGCTGGACCTGCCACAGCTGGCCGACCTGGCCTTTAGCCGCCGCGCCGGGGTGCTGCTGACCTGCCCGCCATGCTCCGACCCCGATTGGGAGCGCTATATCCGCCACCACATCGGCTGGCTGCGCGGCGAAGGCGCCTCGCTGGGCAGCCTGATGCGGACCTTCGCCCTGTCGCGCGAGGATATGGCCGGGGCGCGCGGGCTCGACAAATGGGTCGATGCCTATCTGGACGGGCGCGACGATTGCGACGTGGATTTCGCCGCCATCCTGGCCCAGCCGGAACTGGCGCAGGCGGTCGATGCCGCGGTGCAGGTCAAGCGCCAGCGCGTCATCGACTACCTCGACCAGCAGGACCTGTTCCTGCCCGACCAGCGCGTGCTGCTGGTCGACATCGGCTATTCCGGCACCGTGCTGAAATCGCTGTCCGAGCACATGTATGCGCTCGAGGCGCAGGGCCAGCGCCTGGGCAGCCGGCTGGTGATGATGATGTTCGCCGCCAACCGCTATTTCGCCGGCAACCTTGGCCAGATGCATCCGCGCGCCAGCATGCTGGATCCGGTGATGATCGGCCGCGAGGACTGGCGCCAGCGCGCCGCGGCGCTGAACTTCGCCTGGCTCGAGCCCTTCGCCGTGGACCGCACCCGCGGCAGCCTGCGCGACTTCCAGCCCGACGCGCAGGGCGTGATGCAGCCGGTCTTCGGCCCGGCCGGGCTGGACCGCACGCCCATCACCCGCGAGCGCATCCTGGCGACCGCGCGCGAGATCGACGCCGTGCTGCGCCGCTCGCCCATACCCGACCGCGAGGCCGAGGCGACGATCGGTCGCGGCATCTCGGACTGCTTCTCGCACCCGCGTCGCGACACGCTGCAGGCGGTCGACGGGCTGACCCATCACGCCGGCCTGACCGAGGTGGTCGAGGGCGGCATGCTGGCCCGCGTCCGGCCCTGGCGGCTGCGCAGCGACCTGGCGCGCTGCATGCGCGAGGATCGCTGGGTGCAGGGCAGCATGGCCGCCAGCCGGCTGGGCTGGCTGAACCCGCTGCTGAACCGCATCATCGGTATCACCACCCGATGAGGATCCTGTTCTACAACTGGGCGCAGTTCGACAACCCGACCATGGCGGGCGGCGGCGTCACCATGTATCTGCGCAACATCATCGACGAGCTCTTGTCGCGCGACGGCGTCGAAGTCTATTTCCTGTCCTCGGGCGACAAGTATCGCTTCTTCGACCGCAAGCCCCGGATCGAGCCGACCGCGAACGTCTATGGGAACCCGCGGCTCAAGACCTTCACGCTGTACAATTCGCCGATCAAGGCGCCGGCGCATGACGCCTTCTATTCGGTCGACCAATGGCTGCGCGACGATGTCACGCCGCGGCTGATCGGCGCATTCATCCAGGCGCATGGCCCGTTCGATGCCTTCCACATCCACAACCTGGAAGGCATCGGCTCGGGCGTGCTGGCGCTGCCCAAGGGCGACAAGCTGCGGCGGCTGTTCTATACCTTCCACAATTACATGCCGGTCTGCCCGCAGATCGAACTGCTCTACGACAACCGCCTGCCCTGCACCGATTATCACGACGGCGCGCGCTGCACCGGCTGCCTGGGCCATGATCGGCGCATGGCCGACCTGATCGCCTTCGACCGCGTCGGCGCCGCGCTCAAGGGGCGCGGGCTGGCCGGGCATCCGCTGGGCGGCTTCCTGTTCGACGCCTTCGCCGGCACCAAGTCCTGGGCCAAGGCGTTGCGCAACCTGTGGGGCGACCTGCGCCACGGCTTGCGCACCCGCTTCCGCCACTGGCACCTGCGGCCCAGGACCGAGCCGGGGCGCACGAACTCCTGGCAGGCGACGCCGCGCACGCCCGACCCGGTGCCGCTGCCGCCGCGCGACCCGATCCTGGACAGCACCGCCTATCGGCAATGGCGCGAGGCGAACGGCCGCGCGCTGCATGACAATGCCGACGGCATCTTCGCGGTCTCGGACCTCTGCGGCCAGACCGCCATGCGCTTCCTGCCGCCCGGCACCCGGGTCGAGACCCTGCTCTTGCCGATCGACATCGAGATCCCGCTGTCGGAACGGCAGGAACTGCGCGCCACGCGCGAGATCCTGCGCGCCAAGGTCAACCCCCCGGCCGAGAGGGACGAGGACGACATCGCCCCGGCCGGTGCCCGCCAGGCCTCGAACGCGCCCGAAGGCGTCACCCTGTCCTTCATCGGCTACGACATCCCGTCGAAGGGCCTGCCCTTCCTGATCGACGCGCTGGCCCAGATCGACGACCCGTTCTATCGCGACCACGTGGACCTGTTGATCGTCGCCCGCATGGGGCCGCAGCGCGAACGCCAGCTCGCGCAGCTTGAGACCCGGTTCCGCAGCGTGCGGATCGTGCCCAGCTATGCGCGCGAGCAGATCGCGGCGCTGTCGCAGCTGATCGACCTGAACGTGGTGCCCTCGATCTGGTGGGAGACCTTCAACCAGGTCACCGTCGAGCTGGCGCGCCTGGGCGTGCCCTCGCTGGTTTCAAGCCATGTCGGCGCCAAGCAGACCCTGACCCGGCCCGAGGACTTCGTCTTCGAGGCCGGCGACGCCGCCGATTTCCGCGCCAAGCTGGATCGGCTGGTGCGCGACCCGGCCCTGCGCGACAGCTTCTTCGACGAGGAGCTGCAGATGCCCTCGCTGGCCCAGCACGTGGACTGGCTGCTGGAGCGGTATCGGGAACAGGCCCGCACCGGCCCGCAGGATTCTTCACAGGATATCGTCGACATGCTTTCCTCGAGCAAGCATTCAAGAGCCCGCGCCGGAAACTGAAGAATAGGCAGAATCATGCAAAACGTGCTGAAAGACACTCTCCCGTCGCTGAAGAGGGAGGTTTCCGCGATGGCGAAGTCCCTGCGCTCGGATTACCGGGCCGGGCATGTGCCGTTCTATGCCGCCGCGAACAAGACCAAGTTCTGGGACAATGACATTCCTGCCGCGATCGAACTGGTGCTCGAGGAGCATGAAAGGAACCCCAGCGCGAAATCGCTCGAGCTGCTCGGGGAATATCACATCAACGCTGGCCAGAATGTCGTGGCGCGCGCACTCCTGAACCAATGCTATCGAGAGTACGGCCAGCTGCACATCACCAACCTGATCTTCTGCAAGATCCCTACCACCGTCGCGCTGGTCGATGACGACAAGAAGATCCTGTATGTCGCGTTGCCGAAATGCGCCTCGTCCACGATCAAGAACTATTTCACCTTCGCCCGCTTCGGCAAGACCTATGGCGAGCAGGTGCACTTCAACCATGGCGACATGTATCGCCTGGTCACGGCCGAAGACCTCGCCACGCGCTACAAGGATTATTACAAGTTCACCGTGGTCCGCGATCCGGTCTCGCGTCTTGTTTCCTATTTCTCGTCCAACATCAGCAACAAGGCCCTGCGCCGCGAGGCCCATGGCCAGCAGGAGTTCATGGGTCTCAGCACCACGCCGGGACCTGTCGTCGTGGCGCAACGCTTTCAGCAGTATCGGCAGATGTTCATCGACTTTCGTCATCACACCGATCCGATGACGGGCTATCTGCGCAACATGCGGCCGCTTCTGGACGATATCTGCAAGATGTCCGATCTGCCCCGGATCCGCGAACGGCTGTCGGAAGCCTATGGCGTGACCATCGCCGATGAACGCTCGATGACGACCAAAGAGAATTTCGAGCTGCTGGATATCTGCAAGCGCGAATTCGCGAAGCTGGACGAATTCTATGCCGAAGATTATCGCGCCTTCTTCTGAGGGCGCACGGGACGGAAAGGGCGCGCAAGTGAACACAATCCCCGAGATCACTGTCTTTGGCGATTCCCACAGCAGCTTCTTCTTTCCGGCACCTTTTTTCGCCGGGCGCTGCGGCTATGGCTTTCCGCTGCCCTATCGGGTGACCGGCAAGGCCATTCACGCGGCCTCGCTGGCCGGTTTCCGACCGGGCGTATCCACGCTGAAGGTCAAGGAAACCATCGCCGAGGCACTGCCGAGTGCGCGGCACATGGTGCTGGCCTTCGGCCAGGTGGATCTGGAGCTTGGCTATTACTACCGGCTGGCGGTCAAGAAGGAAAACACCAACCCCGCCGATTACGTGGACTGGCTGCTCGGGATCTATCGCAGCTTTCTTGGCGCTCTGGACACGGGCCACTGCCGGATGGCGCTGAAGGGCGTGAATCTGACGGCGCTTTCGCCCAAGCTGTTTGCCGTCCGATACGTGTCGCGCATCGTCATGGAGGGCCGGAAGATCGCCCAGGCCACGGCGGACGAGATGATCCTGCCGCATATCCTGCCGGAAATCGAACAGAACCGGATGCATCGGGCATTCAACCGCAAGCTCGCCGACTTGGCCCGCGACCTCGGCCACGGCTATTTCGACCTGAACGACCAGATCTCGGACGGACCGATACAGGCTCTGGCGGCGGCCCAGCCCCGGCTGGGCGATCATTTCAAGACCGGCTTCTTCGACCACCACCTGGCCGATACTGTGGTCGTCCGGCGCATGCATTACGAGGCGCTGGGTAAGGTCTTCGGCCTGCTCTGACTACCTCGGCGCCGCCGCCCGGCGCAGGCGGTCGTTGACTGCGGCGCCGAGGCCGGCCTCGGGCACCGGCGCCACCGCGATGGGGCGGCCGTCCGCATCGGCGCGGTGCAAAAGCTCGAACAGACGCGCCGCCGCCTCGGTCGGGTCGCCCGCCTCGCTCAGCGACATCTCGCCGGCGATGGGGCCGAAGCCGATCAGCAGCTCGCCCGGGCGCGCCTCGCGCGCCTCCAGCCGCACCGGGGCACGGGGCGCGTAATGGCTGGTCAGCTGGCCGGGTGCGCTCGGCGCGGCGGCGTCCAGCACCGGACGGGCCAGCGGACGGCCCAGCACCGCCTCGATCGCCTCGGCGGCGACGCCGCCCGGGCGCAGCAGCGCCGGCGCGCCATCGACCCAGCCCAGGATCGTCGATTCCACCCCGACCGGGCAGGGTCCGGCATCCAGGACCGCGGCGATGCGGCCGCCAAGCCCGGACTCGGGATCGGCGACATGGGCCGCGGCGGTCGGGCTGATCCGCCCCGAGGGATTGGCCGAGGGCGCCGCCAGCGGCCCGCCGAAGGCGCGCAGAAGATCGCGCGCCACCGCCAGCGCCGGCACCCGGATCGCCACCGTGGAAAGCCCCGCCGTTACCAGTCCGGCGATGCCCGCGCCCGGCCGCAAGGGCAGCACCAGCGTCAGCGCCCCCGGCCAGAAGGCCCGCGCCAAGGCCAGCGCCGGGGCGTCGAACACCGCGATGCGCTCGGCCGCCGCCAGGTCGGGCAGATGCACGATCAACGGGTTGAAGGCCGGCCGGCCCTTGGCCTCATAGATCGCGGCGACGGCGCGCGGATTGCGTGCATCGCCGGCCAGCCCATAGACCGTCTCGGTCGGGATCGCGACCAGCGCGCCCTGCGCCAGCAGCTCGGCAGCGGCGGCGATGCCGTGGGAATCGGGCTTCAGGATCCGGGTCTTCATGCCGTTACGTGAGGTTGCGGTTGCTGGCCACCGGCCGGCACCTATGATCGGGAACAAGGGATCAGTTACGCGCCAGAGCCGCATTTGCCAAGGCGCCAGAGGGAGAGAAATCGGATGGCTTACCAGGCGCCGGTCGAGCAGATCGCATTCATCCTGAACCGGATCGTGGCCTTTCCACAGCTGGCCGAAACCGAGACCTTTGCCGAGGCCACGCCCGAGACCCTGGCCGCCGTGCTGTCCGAGGCCGGAAAGCTTGCGACCGAGGTCATCGCGCCCGTCAACCGCGCCGGCGACCTGACGCCCGCGCGGCTGGAGAACGGCAAGCTGCGCTCCTCGCCCGGCTATGCCGAGGCCTTCCGGGCCCTGGCCGAGGGCGGCTGGATCGGCATCGCCGCCAACCCGGAATACGGCGGCATGGGCCTGCCGCAGGCGCTGAACATGGCGGTCAGCGAGATGGTCGCCTCGGGCTGCCTGGCCTTGCAGCTGAACCCGCTCTTGACCCAGGGCCAGATCGAGGCGCTGGAGCACCACGGCAGCGACGCGCTGAAATCGCTCTATCTGCCGAAGCTGATCTCGGGCGAGTGGTCGGGCACGATGAACCTGACCGAGCCGCAGGCCGGTTCCGACGTCGGCGCGCTGACCACCCGCGCCGAACGGGCCGAGGACGGCAGCTATCGCGTCACCGGGCAGAAGATCTTCATCACCTGGGGCGACAGCGACGTGACGGAAAACGTCTGCCACCTGGTGCTGGCCCGCCTGCCCGACGGCGGCAAGGGCACGCGCGGCATCAGCCTGTTCATGGTGCCGAAGTTCATCCCCGACGCGGACGGCAACCCCGGCGTCGCCAACGACCTGCGCGTCGTCAGCCTGGAGCACAAGCTGGGCATCCACGGCTCGCCCACCTGCGTGATGAGCTTCGAGGGCGCCAAGGGCTGGCTGGTCGGCGAGGAGCACAAGGGCATGGCCGCCATGTTCACCATGATGAACTGCGCCCGGCTCGGTGTCGGCGTGCAGGGCGTGGCGCAGGCCGAGGCGGCGCTGCAGCAGGCCGTGGCCTATGCCGCCGAGCGCAACCAGATGGGCCCGATCATCCGCCACCCCGACGTGCGCCGGATGCTGGCCGAATCGCGGGCCGAGGTCTTTGCCGCCCGCGCCATCTGCATGGCCTGCGCCGTGGCGCTGGACATGGCGCGCGCCACCGGGTCCGAGGACTGGGCGGCACGCGGCGCGCTGCTGACCCCGATCGCCAAGGCGCATGGCACCGATGTCGGCATTCGCGTCGCCGATACCGCGGTGCAGGTGCATGGCGGCATGGGCTATATCGAGGAAACCGGCGCGGCGCAGTATCTGCGCGACGTGCGCATCACCGCGATCTACGAGGGCACGAACGGCATCCAGGCCATGGACCTGGTCGGCCGCAAGCTGATGGACGGCGGCGCGGCGGCGATGGCGCTGCTGGACGAGATCCTCGACGGTGCCAAGGCGGCGCAGGCCGAGGAACCCGAGCTGGCGAACCAAGTGTGGCAGGCGGCCGAGACCCTGCGCGAGGCGACGCTGGAACTGCTCGACCGCGACCTGGACGAGCGTTTCGCCGGCGCCGTGCCCTATCTTGCCGCCTTCGCCCGGGTGCTGGGCGGACATTTCCACCTGCGCGCCGCGACCGGGGGCGGCAGCAAGGCGCTGGCGCGGGTCTATATCGCCCGCATCCTGCCGCATTTCACCGCCGACCTGGCCGCCGCCCGCGCCGGGCTGGCGGATCTGCAAGCGCTTGACGAGGCGGTGTTCGCGGGCCAAATGGCCGGGTGATACGCAGCGAGACCCATACCATTCCGCCCGAGGGCGAGGCGCATGAGATCGCCCCCGGCGTGCTGTGGCTGCAAATGCCGCTGCCCTTCAAGCCCGATGCGGTGAACGTCTATGCCTTCCGCGACGCCGAGGGCTGGACGCTGGTCGATACCGGGCTCGACAGCCGCCGCGGCCGGGCGTTGTGGCAAAGGATTCTGCAAGGCCCGCTGGCCGGGGCGCCGGTGACGCGGGTCATCGCCACCCATCACCATATCGACCACATCGGGCTGGCCGGCTGGTTCCAGGCCCAGGGGGCCGAGCTCTGGACCTCGCGCACGGCCTGGCTGATGGCACGGATGGGCGTGCTGGACCTGCAAGAGCGGCCGACGCCGCAGGCGCTGGCCTTCTGGCGCCGCGCCGGCATGCCGGGCGAGATCATCGAGGAGCGCAGCGGCGAGCGGCCCTTCAACAGCGCCGATTTCTGCGCCCCGCTGCCGCCCGGCTATCGCCGGCTGCGCGAGGGCCAGCAGATCGCCTTCGGCAACCGGCGCTGGATCGTGCGCATGGGCAATGGCCATGCGCCCGAGCATGTGACGCTGTGGTCCTTGGACGACGATCTGGTGATCGGCGGCGACCAGCTTCTGGCAACGATCTCGCCCAATCTTGGCGTCTATCCGACCGAGCCCGAGGCCGATACCGTGGGCGACTGGCTGGAAAGCTGCGCGCGGCTGGCGGAATTCGCCACGCCGCAGCAGCTGATCCTGCCCGGCCACAAGCTGCCCTATCGCGGCTTGCCGACCCGGCTGTGCCAGCTGGCCGAGAACCAGCGCGCCGCGCTGAACCGCGTGGTCGAGGCGTTGCGGCCCGGCCCGCTCAGCGCCGCGGGCTGCTTTCCGGCGCTCTATCGCCGGCACATCGCCAAGCCGGAATTCGGCCTCGCGCTGGCCGAGGCGGTGGGCCATATCAACCACCTGCGCGCCAGCGGCCGGGTGTGGCACGCCGGCACATCCGAAACCGGCGCCGCGCTTTGGGGGGCGTGACAGGCCGGCCGGCTTGCGCTATCCCTTGGTCCGACGCATCGCATTCGACGGACAGGATCATGGCCTCGCATCACGAAATCACCGAACACAAGCACGGCGAAATGGACATCCGCGCCCACCAGGCGACCTTTGCCGGCTTCATCAAGGCCGCGACCTGGGTCTGCGTGCTGAGCATCGCCGTCCTGGTGTTCATGGCGCTCAGCAACGCCTGACCCGACCGGAGATTCGAATCATGCAAAGGCGTGCCTTCCTTGCGCTGGCGCTGCCGGCCGCGCTTGCGGCCTGCGGTGCCGATCACAAATGGGCCAGCGACGAGGCCCTGCGCCAGGCGCGCTATGTTACGAACGAGCCGCCGTCGATCACGCTCTTCACCGTGATCGGCATTCCGCGCGGCGAGGGCGGGCATTCGGCGCTGATGATCAACGGCAGCCAGCGGGTGATCTATGACCCGGCCGGCAGCTGGGAACATCCCGCCATCCCCGAGCGGGGCGACGTGCTTTACGGCATCACCCCGAACTTCAAGAACTTCTATATCGACTACCACGCGCGCGAGACCTATTGGGTCGCCGAGGACACCGTGCCGGTGTCGCTGGCCGTGGCCGATGCCGCCATCCGCGCGGTCGAGGCCCAGGGCGCCTCGAACAAGAGCTTCTGCGCCGTGAACACCGGCCAGGCGCTGCGCAAGTTGCCTGGCTTTGCCGGCGCGCCCACGGGCCTGTCGCCGCTGAAGCTGCGCGACTGGTTCCTGACCCTGCCCGGCGTGCAGTCCAGAAAGCACATGGACGGCGATCCGGCCAACAACCACAACGTGCTGGTGCGGCAGAAAAGCGGCGTGATCGAGGGTTACGGCCAGGACGGCCAGCTTCACCCGATCAGATAAAGCGACAGGTAAAGCGCGGTCATCCCCGACAGGATGGCCGCCAGCGCATTGCGCGTCGCCACCCCCGCGACGATGGCCACCGCCGCCGCGAACAGCCGCGCCGGATCGGGCTGGCCTTGCGTCGCCGCCGGCCAGGCCACCAGCGGCGCGACGATGGCCGGCAGCACGCCGACCGCCGTATAGCGCAAGAGCCGCTGCGCCCAGACCGGCAGCGGCCGGTTGCCGAGCGCGCCAAGAAACGACCAGCGCAGCCCATAGGTGCCCAGGCCGATGGCGATGATGATGCCCCAGATCGTCGGGTCGGAATAGGTCATGGCAGGGAAGCTCCGATCCGGGCGCGGCGCCGCTCCAGCGCCAGTTCGGTCAGGGCGCCCGCCGCCATCGCCAGCGGCGCCGCGACGAACAGACCCATCCCCGAGGGCAGGAAGGCAAAGACCAGCGCCGCCGTGACCGCGACCAGCGCCGCCACCAGATGCGGCAGGCTGCGCAGCGCCGGCGCGATCAGCGCGATGAAGGTGATCGGCACCGCGAAATCCAGCGCCCAGCTTTCCGGAATCGCCCGGCCCATCACCGCGCCCAAGGCCGCGGCCACGAACCAGGGCACGCAGGTCGCCAGCGCCGCGCCCAGGAAATAGCCCAGCCGCTGCGCCATGCTCAGGCGCGGGTTGCGCTCGTAATGCTGGACCGACAGCGCATAGGTCTGGTCGATCAGCACATAGGACACCCAGGCCCGGTCGCGCGGCCGCGCCGCGCCCAGCCAGGGCACCAGCGCGGCGGAATACATCGCCATGCGCAGGTTCACCGCCACCGCCGAGATGATCACCACCAGCGCCGGCGCCTGGTCCGTCATCAGCTGCACCGCGGTGAACTGCGAGGCCCCGGCCAGCACCAGCACGGTGAAGCCCATGGTCTTCGCCAGATCCAGCCCCGCGTCCGAGGCGACCACGCCGAACAGCAGGCCGAAGGGCAGCAGCACCAGGATGAAGGGCAGCGCCTGCAGAAAGCCGTGCCGGACGCATTGCCGGGGCGTGCGCGCCAGGGCACGGGCCTGTTCGGGCGTCGGCTCGGTCGCGCTGGCTGGGGTGGGGGCTGGCATGGAATGGGCTCGTCAAACGCCTTGGACTGCGGCAGATAGGCGCATCCGCCGCCGAATGACAAGCCGTCGATGACCACGCCATCGCCCCGCCCCATGCCGCCGCCCCGCATCGCGCAGGGCGTGCCGCCCGCGCTGCGCCGGGCGGCGGCGGCGCTCTATTGGCGGCATTTCGGCCGGCAGATCCTGCCGGTCCCGGTCCCGGCGCGGCAGGGCATTGCGCTGGTTGCCGCCGCCATGCGGCCCGGCCAGGCGCTGGTCGCGCTTTCGGCGCAGGGCGGGCTCGTGGGTCTTGCCGGGCTGCGCGATGCCGGGGGCGGCTTTCTCGACCCCGGGCCTGGCAGCTTCGTCGCGATCTGGGGCCGCGCGGGCGGGCGGCTGCGGCATCTGTCAACCGCGCTCTACCGTCCCGGCCAGGGCACGACCGACCTGGTGCTGGACGGGCTGGCGACGCATCCGCGCTGGCGCCGGCAAGGGATCGCCCGGGCGCTGGTCCGCGCGGCGCTGGCCGAGGCACAGGCGCGCGGCCATCACGGCCTGCGCGTCGAGGTCGAGGCCCGCAACCACGCCGCCCTGGCCGCCTGGCGCGCGCTCGGCTTCCAGCCGCTGCCGCGGCAGCGGCTGGGCTGGCCCTGGGCGGCACCGGCGCATGTGCTGCGCCTGCCGGTCTAGGGCTGCTCGTCTTCGGTCATGCCCTCCGGGCCGGCGCCGGCGCGGCCCAGCATCCCGGTCACCTGCGCCAGCAGCGTGAAGGCCCGGCCCGAGCGGCTTTCGGCCAGCACGGCCAGCAGCTGCGGTTCGCCGTCCTGCGCCTTGCGGCTCAGCAGCCGGTCGAAATGGCGCAGGAAGTGATGCGCGACATCGCGGAACACCTCGTCGCTGCGCAGCATGGTGCCGGCGATGCGCAGGGCGTTCTCGTCGCCGATGACGGCAAGGCCGGCGACCGGCTCGCCGCGCGCGCCCTCGGCAAAGCGGCGCCACAGCGCGGCATCGGTCTCGGGGACAAGCAGCTCGTCCATATAGACGCCCTGACCGGCCAGCAGCGTGACCACGTCCTGCGCGGCGCGGATCAGCCGGGCCATGCCGGGATCGGCCAGCGCCAGCCGCAGGCAGCGAATCGCCTCGCGGTCCTCGGGCCCGTCGGGAAAGTTCAGCGCAAAGAAAAGCTCGGGCCCGGTCAGCTCGGCGGCGGGCGGCGAGTCGAGCTCCAGCATCGCCTGCCGGCTGTCGGCGGCAGGGCGGGGCGGCGGCGCGGGGATCGCGGCGCGGCGCGGCAGCGGAGCCGGGGCGGGGGCCGGCCGGGGCTCGGGGCGCGGCTCGGCCAGGGCGGGCGGCAGCGGCTCGGCGCCCCCCTCGCCCTGCATCCGTGCCAGGGTGGCGCGCAATTCCTCGGCCTCGGCCCGCAGCAGCAGCAGCGCGCGCGCCGACCAGACCGCCAGCCAGATCAGCGCCAGCGGCAGGAGCAGGCCCAGAAGCCAGATCAGCCAGCCGGCGCCGCCCTGGGCCTCGGTCTCGGGGCCAAGCAGCGCCAGCAGTCCGGCCAACGCCAGCCAGCCGAGGCTCGCCGCGACACCGAAGGCCAGCACCCGGTCGCGGGCCTGGGCGGTGGCGAGACGGCGCAGGACATCAAGCGAACTCATGCGCCGCCCCCCGCGTCAGACGAACCGGACCGCGATGATCTCATAGGACTTGCCGCCGCCGGGCGTGACCACCTCGACGCTGTCGCCCTCGTCCTTGCCGATCAGCGCGCGCGCCAGCGGCGAGCGGATGTTCAAGAGCCCGCGCTCCAGGTCGGCCTCGGCCTCGCCGACGATCTGATAGGTGCGCTCCTCCTCGGTATCCTCGTCCACCAAGGTGACGGTGGCGCCGAACTTGACGCTGCCCGACAGGCGCGAGGGATCGATGACCTCGGCGCGCGAGATAATCATCTCGAGTTCCTTGATCCGGCCCTCGACGAAGCTCTGCTTCTCGCGGGCGGCGTGGTATTCGGCGTTTTCCGACAGGTCGCCGTGTTCGCGCGCCTCGGCGATGGCACGGATCACCGCCGGACGCTCGACCGCGCGCAGCTCGCGCAGCTCCTCGTCCAGCTGGTCATAGCCCGCGCGGGTCATCGGTATCTTTTCCATTCCAGTCCTTCCGGTCGCGACAGGGCGACACCACTCAACGCGAAACAAGGTGTTGGAACGCCCCCGAGCCGATGGCCGGGGGCGTCCGCAGAAATCCGGGGGGCATCGTGGCCGGTTCCGCCCCCTGTTTCAAGCCCCGCCGGCGCGCATCCGCGAAGCTCCGCGCAGAAAGGTCGCAGAATTGCAATTGTTCGTCGCGTTCCGATTGCCCGCAACAATATGACGCGCTAGGTGTTCCGCCCAGATTGATGAGCCAGGGAAGCGGGGGCCGAGCCATGTCTGATATCGAACGCGAATCCATGGAATACGACGTGGTGATCGTCGGCGGCGGGCCTGCCGGCCTGTCTGCGGCGATCCGGCTGAAGCAGGTCAACCCCGCGCTTTCCGTGGTGCTGCTGGAGAAGGGCTCGGAGATCGGCGCGCATATCCTGTCGGGCGCGGTGCTGGACACTTCGGGCCTCGACCGGCTGATCCCCGACTGGAAGGACCGGGGCGCCCCCATCGAGACCGAAGTCACCCAGG
>NZ_SOKV02000055.1:0-19170 GCF_004407025.1 Paracoccus sp. DMF | reverse complement strand
GGGATGGGCCTGCAGCAGGTTCAGGAAGGCCTGTGCCGGCACCGCCACCACCTCGCAGGCGGTCGAGGCCTCGGCCGAGACCGGATAGGCGGCGCGGCGCAACGCGATGGGCTCGCCGAAGCTCTGGCCGCGGGTCATGACGCCGACCACCGCCTCGGCGCCGTTCGGCGCGATGCGATAGAGCTTCAGCCAGCCCTCGGCCATGATGTGGATGGCCTGCGCCGGGTCGCCCTGGTGGAACAGCGCCTGCCCGCGCGCCAGCCGCCGGACCTGGGCCACGTCCAGCAGCCCCTCGATCATGGTCGGCGGCAGGCCGGCGAACAGCCGCGACTCGCCGGCGATCCGGCGGTGCAGGGCAGTCAGTTTATGGCTCATGGCATGGCTTTCCGGTCGCGGACCGCCAGAGTAGGGGCAAGCCCGCGCGCAGACAAGGCCGGGCCGGTGCGAGGCGTGCGCCTGGGCTCTGACGGCCACACCCGGCGCCCGCGTCCGACGGGCGTTGGAATGCGCGCGAGCACCGCCCGGCGCGCGCATTCGGTGCCGCTGCCGATGCCGGCCTCGGACGCGCCGAACGGGCGGCGATCAGGTCGCGCCCGGGCATGGGCTCTTGCGCCGTGGTCGGCAGGGCCAGCGCCAGCGCCGGCCAAATCGGGCGACGGGCCGGGAAGGCTCGGATGCATGGTTGCAGTCTGGACAAGCGGCTCCCCGCCGGAAGCGCGGTGTTCGCGGCATTGGCGACATGGACCTTGTCGAACAGCCTGTTCAGTTGGGCCGACGCGCTCCTCGATGTCATGGCGCGTCCGCGGCGGCGGAGCCGGTCCTTGGCGCTCTGCGGGTTGCCCGGGATGTCGCGGGGCGTCGCCGAGCCCGCCCATTCCCAAGCCGCGCGGTCGTGGCTACCCGCGACAGCAACGGCGCTTATGGCCGTGGGCGGTCGGCACCGAGCCGACAGCGCCTTGTGCGTTGGAAAACCGCCACCAGCACGGCGGATCGCGCGCCTTCTGACCGTTGGGCGATCACCTGAGCAGGGCGGATGCCGTCCCAGGCCAAGTCGAACCGCGCTGCCAGCTTTGGCACAAGCCGGCAGGTGGACAGACCAATTCGTCTCCTGGCTCGCCAAGGCAGGGAGCAGCCTGCAGCCTGTCTTCGGCCGTGACCTGAAAGGATAGGGCCGCCGTTTCCGCAGCGTTGAGAAGCTCCAGATCATGCGGGCCGCCCTCGGACCGAGGGCGGGCGGGCCTTCATCATTGCGGCTCGGATGGCGTGCGTGGTCGTGGTGCTGCCGTGACGAACCCGTCCCACAGGGCTTTCTTCCTTTCGATAGAAAGGATCGCACCATCGAACCGTGGGATCAAACAGCTAGGACATCGCAGCGGCTCGTTCCCCCGCGACAATCTTGCGGCCGATCAGATCGGCGATGCGGTCAGCATCGATCCCGCGCTGCCGAAGCGCAGGACCGCCAGTCCGCGCAGCGACAGGAGGTGGGCGGATCCCGGCCGGGGCTGAACGGCTGAAACGCGGCGCAGGGGCTGGCTCGATCACGTCATCGTTGCACAGGAACGCGCCGCGGGTCCGCGCCAGCTCATGGGCCGCCGCCTCGGCCATGTCGAGAACCGGGCTGACGCAGGCATCGGTTCCGGCGAAGGCCGCTTCCCATTCGTCGCGGCTCCGGGTGGCGAAAACCTCCGCGAAAGCAGCGCGCAGCCGGGGCCAGCCTGCGCGGTCGTGCTGGTCGGGCAGATCGGCGTCAGCAAGCCCCAGAACCGACAGCAGCTCGGCATAGAACCGCTTTTCGACCGCGCCCACGGCGACGTAACCGCCGTCTCGCGTGCGATAGGTCGTATACCACGGGGAACCGCCATCCACCGTATTGCTGCCGCGCTGCAATTCCCATTGCCCGGCTTGCCAATAGCCGTAATGCATCGCCATCATCGAGCCCACGCCGTCCACCATGGCGGCATCGATGACTTGGCCAAGCCCGGATTGCCGGCGCTCGTGCAGCGCCGCCAACAGCCCGATGGCGAGATAGAGAGACCCGCCGCCGAAATCGCCGATGTAATTGAGCGGAACCGCCGGCGGGCCCCCGGGCTCGGAACCGATCGCCGCCAGCGCGCCGCTCATCGCGATGTAATTGATGTCGTGACCGGCGCGGGCGCTCAGCGGGCCGGACTGGCCCCAGCCCGTCATGCGGCCATAGATCAGGCCGGGATTGGCTGCCATGCAGGCCTCCGGCCCAAGGCCAAGACGCTCCATCACCCCGGGGCGGAACCCTTCGATCAGCAGATCGCTGCCGCGCACCAGGTCGAGCATGAGCTCTATCCCCTCGGGGGACTTCAGATCGACGGCCACCGCCTCCTTGTTGCGGTTCAGCAGGTCGTAGCGGGTCGGGATGTCAAAACCCAGATCGGCACTGGCCAGCCGCTGGACGCTGAGCACCTCGGCCCCAAGATCGGCCAGCAGCATGCCGCAGAACGGGGCCGGGCCGAGACCCGCCATTTCCAGAACCTTCAAACCTCGCAAGGGGCCCATGTCTTTTCCTCTTATCATGATGTTCGGGGTGCGGCCCGCGATCCGCCGCCGCGATCGGCGGACAAGGCTTCGGCTTCCAGCCGCGCCAACCGCGCCTCGATGCGCTCCAGCCGCTCGGGCAAAGGCAGGGACCGTTCAGGCAGCACCTCGCGGTTGCGCATGCCCTCGTAGATCAACTCAGTCAGTTCACGCGCGACATCGGGCACCGAGAAGTGTCCCTCGCCACGCAGATGGCCCCAGGTTTCGTGCTCCATAGCCCCGAATACCGCCGAACGGATCAGCCGGGTCGAGATCGTGTCGTGGAACTCGCCCGAGGCGATGGCCTGCTGACAAACCTCGCGGATTGCGGCGGAATAGGTGCGGGCCAGCTCGTAAATCGGCATCTTGCGATAGTTCGGATCCGGCCGCACCTCGGTCAGCACGAAGCGGGAAAGGCCGGGGAAATCATAGGTCGTGCGCAAGGCCGCATGGATCAGATAGTAGATGCGTTCGCGCGTTCCCGTAAGATTGGCATATCCCGCACCTATCCGGTATTCCTGCTCCATCCAATCCTCGGCCACGCGCAGCATCAGGTCGCGCTTGGTCTTGAAGAAGCGGTAGATCGTTCCTTCGACGATGCCGCATTCCGCCGCAATCTCGGCGATGGATACGGAATTGTAGTCACGTTCGGCCAGCATCCGCCGCGCGACGGACAGGATCATCGACAAGCGCTGCTTCTGCGGCATGCGCGACCCGCGCGGGGGCAAGTCCGTCATCGATCCGGTCGACGTCGCGGACAGGCTGGCAATGGTTTTCTGGGCTCGGGGCAAGGCGAAAATCACATTCTGCTGCTTACATTGTCCGGACCAGTATCAGCGAAAGCGCCGGTGCCACCAGTAGCAACGCAATCCGCAGAAGATCGGACATCAGGAAGGGAAAGACGCCGCGAAAGGTTTCCATCATGCTGACATCCCGCGCCATCTTGTTGACGACGAAGACATTCATGCCGACGGGAGGGGTAATCAGCCCGATTTCCACCACGGTCATCGCAAGAATGCCGAACCACAGCGATTTTTCCTGCGGCGCCAGTCCGAAAAGATCGAGGTGCATGACGATCGGAAAGAACAACGGAATGGTCAGCATGATGATCGCCATGGATTCCATGACGCAGCCCAGCACGATGTAAATGATCATCATGCCAAGCACGACCATGATCGGAGCGACGCCGCTGTTGACGATGATATCGGCGATCTGATGGGTCATGTTGGTCAGTGCCAGCGCCGCATTCAGCATATCGGCCCCCAACAGGATGATGAAGATCATCACCGTCGCCTCGGCGGTCCCCAGCAGGCATTGCAGAAAGGCGGCCGGCCGCAGGTCTCCCGACAATGCGGCAACCACGCCACAACCGACCACCCCGACGGCCGAAGCCTCGGTCGGGCTGGCCCAGCCCAGATAGATGCTGAGGATGACAAAAAGAAATACCAGGCTTACCGGCAGCACGCCGACAAAAGAGCGCAGGATCTCGCCCAGCGATGCGGGAATACTGGCGGGGCCCGCGTCGGGGTTGCGGGCGACGATCAACATCACCACCAGCATATAGCCCAAGACGGCGATGAGGGCGGGCACGATGGCGGCGATGAACAGCTTGCCGATCGATTCCCCGGTAAGGATGGCGTAGATCACCAGCGGCACCGAAGGCGGAATCAGGATGCCCAGCGTGCCGCCCGCCGCGACCGTTCCCGTTGCCAGCCGAGGCGAATATCCCCGCTTGCGCATCTCGGGCAGCGCGACCTGCCCCATGGTAGCCGCCGTGGCAAGCGAGCTGCCGCACACAGAAGCAAAGCCTGCGCAGGCGCCGATGGTCGCCACGGCAACCCCGCCGCGAAACCTGCCGAGCACGGCATTCACGAACCGGAACAGCGCGCGCGACAAGCCGCCATGGGTGGCAAACTGTCCCATCAGAACGAACATCGGAATGACGATCAGGTCAAAATTGGACAGCCGGGCATAGGTGACGTTCTTGACCCAAGCCAGCAGGATATCGACCGAGCCCGTCACATACAGAAAGCCCGCCGCGCCACACAGGAACATCGCGGCGCCCACCGGCATGCGCAACAGGATCAGCAGGACGGTGATGCCAAGAAGCAGAAGCCCAAGGGTGATCGGATCCATGCGTCAATTTCCCCCGTATGAAAAGGCTTGGGCCATGTCATCGACCACCTGTCGGGGCGCGAAGGACTGAAACAGGCCGATCACGCCGAACAGCGCCAGCCCGGGCACCATCGCCAGCTGCCAATATCCCTCGATCCAGGCGAGCAAGGTCGATACCGCGTGGTTTTCCAGGCTGCCCAGCCCCAGCGCCATCGTGCGCACCGCCAGGAGCAGCCCAAGGCAGCCAAGGATGAAATAGCCGGTGCGGTCCAGGATCTGCTGTACACCCGAAGGCAGCGCCTTGGTGGCAAAGTCGACCGCGACATTGCCATGGCGGACCTGACACCAGGCAAACAACAGTGACGAGGCCACCGCACCGCCCATCTGGACAATCTCGACGTCGCCGCGCACCTGCCAGCCCATGGTCTTGCGCGCCAGGATCGAGACCACCAGCATGATTGCAAGCCCGCAGAGAGCCATGCCGCCGATCGTCGCAGACATCATCGCGGCCTTCCGCAGCACCGTCGCGGCACGATGCCACGACGAGCGCATGCCTCGCAGCGGCATACCGTCGACCGGCTGGTCGACCCTTCCTGGAATGTCCATCATTTACCCTCTGAAGAGATGGTGGTCGAACCCCGCGGCCAAGCCACAGATGCCCGCGGGCCAGATCAAGGCTTCACTGGTTCTCGAATTTCTTGATCAGGGCGGTGGCGGTGTCATAGAGCGCCGCCCCGTCCGCGCCGCTGCGGTCGACTTCCTCGATCCAGCGTTCCCGGACAACATCCATCCGCTTCACCCATTCGGCATACTGGTCCTCGTCGATGACATGGACTTTGGCGCCGCGGGCCTTGGCAGCCTCCTGATCTTCGATCCCCTTCTGGCGGTAGATTTCGCTCATGTGGCGGGAAGCCTCGAGCCCGGAGGCCTCATCGATGACGGCCTGCAAATCCGCAGGCAGACGATTATAGGTGCTCTCGCTGATCAGAAACATCGCGATCGAGCTGGTGAAGGGGCGGCGGCCCGGCGGAAAGACGCTGTGGGCGTTTACTTCCTCATCCATGTTCAACATGCGAACCGCGCTCCAGGGGATCATGACGCCGTCGATCACGCCGCGGGAAAGCGATTCGGTAATTGCATTGGCGGGCAGCTGCACCGGGATGGCGCCGACCTGTTCAAGCGCGATCGCGCCATAGCGGCCGGGCGAGCGGATCTTGGCGCCCTGCATTTCGGCGACCGTCTTCAGCGGCTCTGCCTTGAAATGCAGGACCGAGGGATCGCCCACCGCGACCCAGAGCGGGCGGACGCCCTTGTACTCGTCAGGCACATGCTTGGTGACATATTCATACATCGCCATCGCCGTCACCGGTTCGGTTCCCGCAATGAACGGCAATTCGAAGACCTCGCTGCGCAGATATCCCCCGGGCTGGTAGGACGGAACGGTGAAAACCGCATCGGCGATGCCATCGCGGGCCTGGTCGATCAGCTGTGCCGGCGTGCCGCCCAGCTGCATCGCCGGGTAGATCTGACAGGCGATCCTTCCTTCGGACCGCGTCTTGATGGTTTCGCACCAGTGCCCGACCATATCCGTCGCCGGAAAGGCGGTCGGCGGCAGGAAATGGTGCACGCGCAACATGACTTCCTGCGCCATGGAGGGGCCCGAGATCGCAATCAGGGCCGATGTGACGAGTGGCAATAGGGCTTTCATCTTTGGTCCTCAAGGTCAGGATGCAGGGTCGATATTGGTCTGGCATTGCAAGCGAGCGGCGATCCCGGCGATCTCCGGGCCGACGTTTCCGGGGACCGGGCCGGCGAATTCCGCCTGGTCGCCTCGGGGGCCGGCGCTCAATTCGAAGGCGGGGGCGGCGGCGCCGAAACGGTCGCGCAGCGCGGTCTCCAGGGCGCAGCGTTTGGCATCCAGGCGCAGCGCGACCTTGGATATCTTGCCGACCGGGGTCAGGGGCAGCGCCTCCAGGATGCGGATCTCGCGCGGCAGGGCGGCTCGTTCGGCGATCCTCTCGGCGCACCAGGCGCGCAATGCCGCGCCGCTGATCTCCGCCCCGTCCATCAACTCGACATAGGCCACGGGCATCTCGCCCTTTTCCGCATCGGGTTCGGCCACGGCAGCGCACAGACGCACCGCCGGATGGGCGTCCAGAACATCCTCGATCAGGCGCGGGTCGATATTGTGGCCGCCGCGGATGATCAGATCCTTGGCGCGGCCCGAGAGCCACAGATAGCCGTCCGCATCCAGCCGCCCGATGTCGCCCGAATTCCCCCAGACCGTGCCGTCGCGCGGGTCTGTGACGAAGAACTCGGGGTCGCGGTCCGGCGTGTTGTAGCCCAGCATGAGGGTCGGCCCCTGCGCGATCACGACCCCGCAGGCGTCCGCGGGAAGATCGCGGACGATCCGGCTGTGGTCGTCCAGCTCGACCACCCTCAGGGTATATCCGGGCAGAGCCCGGCCGACCGATCCCACCTGCGGGCGCCTGGACGGATCGAGATGACCGGTGATGGTGCCATGCATCTCGGTCAGGCCCCAGTTCTCGCGCAGCCAGACCCCGAAGCGCCGGTGGAACCGCTCCATCAGATCGACCGGGATGGTCGATCCGCCGCAGTGGTAATCGGTGATCCGGTGCGGCACCTCGCCGTCGGGGCTGGCCTGCAGGATGGCGGCGGCCGTCGTCGGCGTCGAGAGGACCGAATTGACGCCGAATTCCTGCATCAGCGGCCAGAAATTGGCCACCACCTCGCGGTCCCGAAACCCCAGCGGGGTCAGCGTCAGCAGCGTCTGGCCGAACAGCAGGCTGCGGGTGGCCAGCGGGATCAACCCGCCGCAATGGAAATTCGGCATGCCGTGGGCAACGACGAAGTCGGGCTCGGGGCCCATCAGAACGCCCGTGTTCCAGGAAACGGTCAGCAGCCCCTGCTGCGACATGCGCACCAGCTTGGGCAATCCGGTCGTTCCGCCTGTCGGCATCGTCACCACGACGTCCTCGGGGGCCGTCAGGCCCGCCAGCGGAATGTCGGTTCCAACAGCGGCCAGCGCGGCATCAAAACCGCAAGCGGGATCCGCCTCGCCGACCAGCAGGATGTGCTGGAGATCGGGCAGCATCGCCCGCAGCCGGTCCAGGTCGCGCCAGACCCCATCGCCCCCGGCGGCGGGGGTCGTGGTGACCAGGGTGGTCACCCCCCCGGCGCGCAGGATCGCCGCCAGCGCCTCGACTTCGAGATAGGGATTGACCGGCAGCAGCGTGCCGACCGCCATCGCCGCCCAAGAGGCGATCAGCCCTTCGGCCACCATCGGCAACACCACGCCCACGACCGGCCGGCGGCCCGGCCCGGCATGGGCCTGAAACACCCGGCCCGCGCGCTCGACGCGGTCGAGCAGATCGCCATAGGACAGGCCGCTGCGCGGGCCGCCGGGAATGCCCCGGTGCAGCTGAATGATCGCGGTCTTGTCGGGCAGCATGTCCGCCGCGGCCCGCAGGCAGCCCAGGATGGTCGTCGCGGGCAGCAGGGACTCGAGCGGCCAGCGGGCGATTTCCCTGCGGTCCGCCTCGGTCAGGCAGCGGGCGCGCGCCACCCGGCCGGGCGTGGGCGCATGCCCCGGCAGCCAGGGCGAAACCGCGGCATCCGCCGCGCTGCGCGTCAAGGTTTCCATCTTGCCTCCTCCCAAAAGCACTGGAACTTGTTTCATCCTCCCCCGACAGTGCGAGAGCGGGCGCCCGGTCTCAGGCGGCCGAGATGCCTCCGTTCACCGAAATCACCTGCCCGGTCAGCCGCGCGGCTGCGGGACTGGCCAGGAACACCAGCGTGGGTGCGATGTCTTCCGGGCGGGTCAGTCCCAGGGAAGCGGCCTTCTCGGCCCGCTGAAACAGCTTGGCTGCGAACGGGTCTTCCATGATCCGATCATAGGATTGCGTGTCCGCGATCAGCGAGGGCGTCACCGCATTCACCCGGATGCCGTCGCGCTTGGCCTCCATCGCCAGCGTGGTCGCGAAGCGGGTGATGGCGGCCATGCCGGCGCCGATCACCGACTCGCCCGGGGTCGTCACTCGGGCCGCATCCGACGCGACCAGGATGATGGCCCCGCGCCGACGCTGACGCATCCCCGGCAACACCGCGCCGGACAGCAGCAACGCGGGCAGGGCCTGTTCGTTCAGCTGGGCGACGATGGTGGCGGGGTCGAGCAAATGAAACAGCTTGGGCATACCGTTGGAATTGGCGGCGCTGATAGCGATGTCGATCGGGCCGACCTCGGCCTCGATGGCGGCGATCGCCGGGGCGACGGCCGCCGTGGCGCACAGATCGACGGACCGGAAGCTGGCCACCCCCGCATGCCCTTCGGCGTTCAGTTCCGCCGCTGCCGCCGCGCCCTTGTCCGGGTTGCGGCCGATCAGCACGACCGCCGCCGCGCCTTCGCGCAGCAGCAACCGGGCGGTTTCAAGCCCGACGCCAGAGGTGCCGCCGCCGATGACGGCGTTGCTGTTGCGCAAGGCGAACCCCGGGTGTTGGCCAGCTTCGGTTCCTGTCATTTTTTCCTCTCTTCCCGTCGCGACGGGCTCAACTGACCGATGAACCGGGCCAAGGGGCCGGTTGCCCGCGGTGCGATGGTTGCGGCCGGGTCATCGCCCGCGCTGCCGGGGCGGCATTTCGGTGCGTCCGAGCCCGGGATGGCGACGGCCGAAAGCCGATCTTCCTCGGCCTGCTCGCTTTCCTGATCGGCAACCCGCAACGCATCCAGTGCGAAAAGCGCGGCGCCAAGCGCACCGGCGATCTGCGGGTCGGGCGGAACCGTGATCTCCGTTCCCAGCTCCTTGGCGATGGCACGCACCGCCGCGGCGTTGCGTGCGACGCCCCCCGTCATCGCTATCGGCTTGCGCAGACCAACCCGCGACACCAGGCCGAGCGTGCGGCGCGCAACCGAGCCGTGGACCGCGGCCGCCACGTCGGGCTTCGAGGATCCTTCCGCCAGCAGAGAGATCACCTCGGTTTCCGCGAAGGTCGCGCAGATGCTGGAAATCGCCAGTTCGGCCTGCGCCTGCAAGGCCATGGCGCCCATGTCCTCCAGCGGCACTTCCAGGGAACGCGCCAGCGTCTCGAGGAACTTGCCGGTGCCGCCGGCGCAGCGGTCGTTCATGGCAAAGGTTTCCACCAGCCCGTCGGAGGTGACCGCGATCACCTTGCTGTCCTGGCCGCCGATGTCGATCACCAGGCGCACGCCCGGCACCATATGGGCCGCACCACGGGCATGGCAGGTGATTTCGGTATAGGATTTCGAGGCGCCGTCGATCATCCGCCGGCCATAGCCGGTCGCCACGGTATTGGCGATCTGCGCTTCGGTCAGCCCGGCATCGGCCAATGCCCGCCGCTTCGCATCCATCATCGCGTCGCCGCTGACGGCGCCCATCTGGACCACCTCGCGGGCGACGATCCGGCCATGCTCGTCCAGGATGACCGCCTTGGCCGTGGTCGAGCCAAGATCGACCCCCATCACATGCCGGTTCATGCCCATGATGCCCTCGCCGCCCGGCGCGCGCCGACCTCGGGGACCGCTTCAGGCCGCGTGCCCTGCAGTTCGGCGATATCGACTTCCAGCAGAGTTTCCCAGAACATCACGCTACCTCCCTGCTGCCCCTGATCGTGGCGGCATCTGGTTGCAACCATGAGCACAGCTCACTTCATCAGCCATACTGATGAGCACTGCTCATTCGGTCAACGATTATTTTCTTTTCGCTCCGGTTCTTCAGTGTAAATCGCGGTTTTCATTATATTAAATTAGTGCGCTAGAAAACTGTTTGCTTTCATTTCACCGTCGATCCGCGGCAAAGGCTCCGCCGGCGCGCGCGGCCGCCTGATCGGCGCATGTTCGACCAACCGACCAGGCGGCAGAGAACTCGCGGATGGAACACCATAACGGGCGGCCCAGACGGCGTCGGTGATCGGTCTGCAATTATATTATTGAATTCACTTAGCTTTTTGTTACCTGCTAAATCGCGGCAAAGAATAAACGGTTGACAGAATGCGATTCGCAATGAATGTTCACCTGGAAAAGATACGCTACCTTCCCATTTTCAGGCATTCTCGGCGGTGACAGGAGCTGCATCGAGTTGCGGAGTGGGACTCACCAGAAGCTGGAGGAGCTGAATGGACCAGGCAGCCAAAATTGACGAAATCCTCGGAGAGCTGGCCGAGGTCGCCGCATGCCCAGGCGCCTATGCCACCGACTGGAAGGCCCGCACCGGGCGCAAGGTCATCGGCATCCTGCCGATGAACTTCCCTGCCGAGATCGTGCATGCGGCCGGCGCGCTGCCTGTGACAGTGCAAGAGGACGACGCGCCCATCACCTATGGCCGCCGGCTGTTGCACGAATTCTATTGCGGCTACACGCGCAGCCTCGTCGATCAGGCCGCGACCGGAAGGCTCGCGCCCTATGACGGGATTTTCCTGGTCGACCATTGCGTCGCGCTGCTGGGCGCGGTGGATGCGATTCGCTTCGAGCTGCCGGATATGCCGGTCTTTCTTGCCCAGTTCACCGCCTCGATGGACGAGACCACGACTCGACCGCAGATCCTTGGCCGGATCGCCGAACTGCGCGAAAGGCTGGAAGAACTTTGTGGCGCTCCGATCGAGGACCAGGCGATCCGCCGCAGCATCGAGGCTTACAATCGCAATCGCGGCCTGTTGCGCCGGGTCTATGAAATGCGCCGTTCGGGCCTCATCAGGCTGACCAGCCGGCAGATGCAGGTGCTGGTGAAATCGGCCATGGTCATGGATGTCGATGAACACAGCGCCCGGATGGATCGTCTCTTGGCGCTGCTCGAGGCGCAGCCGGCGGCGCCTTCTTCCTTGGTTCGGCTGCATCTCTCGGGACATTTCTGTCACGCGCCCAAGCCCGAATTGCTCGACATGATCGAAAGCTGCGGTGCGACCGTGGTCGATGACGATATCTATACCGGCTATCGTTACATCTCGACCGATGTCCCCGAGGGTTCGGATCCGGTCGCGGCGCTGGCTGGTTGGTATTTCAACCGCAACACCAACGTCCCCTGCTCGACTCGCGCCCAGATGACGGTGGACTGGGAAAGCTATCTGGCGAACGCGCTGGAAAAGAGCGGCGCGCAGGGTGTCATCGTCCTGGTGGCCAAGTTCTGCGAACCCCACATGCTTTATTATCCGGAACTGCGCAAGGAATTCGTCAGGCGGGGCATCCCCCATCTGCTGATCGAGACGGAACACGAAGGGCTGGCGCTTGAAATGCTGAAAACCCGGGTCGAGGCCCTGATCGAAGTTATCCGCCGCCCTGCCCTGACCAGAGAAATGGCCTGAGGCTTAACGACTTCGGAGGAACACAAATGTCTGCCATCACGGAACACGCAAATTCCGGACAGCCCCCGGCCCGCACCGCACCGCTGGCCAACCGCCTGGTCAGCACCCGCGCGGGCGGAGAAATGATCAAGAACTACTGGGACAATCTGTTCACCGCGCGCGAACGCGGTGCCACGGTCGTGTGGTACAATGGCGCCGCGATCAACCCGATCCTGCAGGCGGCTGGGGTCGAGTGGTGCCATGGCGAAGCCTTCGGCGCGCGCCTTGCGGCGATGCATCTGGAACGGCCCGCGCAGCAGGCCGGCGAGGCCTATGGCTATATCAACGAACTCTGTTCCTATGCCCGCACCACCCTGGGCTGTGCGCTGCTGACCAAGAAGGAAGCGGTGGACCGGGTCGAGATCGACGGCTCGCCCAATATCCCCGACAAGGAGGTTCTGGCCGCCCGCCTGCCGCCGCCGGATCTTTTCGTGAACGCCTATGCGGGATGCAGCACCGGCCAGCAATGGGACGAGATTTCCTATCGCGTCTTCGACAGGAAGCTGCCGCTGTTCAAGGTCTCCTATCCCCTGCTTTGGGGCAACAAGTCCGATGCGGGATATCTGCGCGGCGAGGAATGGGACAATGCGTCGAAATACGTCGCGGGCCAGATCTACAACCTGATCGAGTTTCTTGAACACCAGACCGGCAACAAGTTCGATTGGGAGGGATTGCGCGAATCGATGCATTACATCAAGCGCGCCGCGCAATTGCGGCTGGATGCGCTTGAGCTGTGCAAGGCCAAGCCGGCCCCTGCAGTATTCTGGGACTGGGTGGCCAGCATCGCGCCGATCAACTTCCTGCCCGGCAATCAGGCGCTGGTGGATTACTTCCAGGGCGTAAAGACCGAGATCGAGCAGCGGCTGCAAGACGGGGTGAGCGCGCTGCCGAACGAACGCTACCGTCTTGCATTCGACGGCATCATGAACTGGAACAAGGTGGGCTGGCTTGCCAACAAGTTCGCCGAGCGTGACGCCGCGGTCGTCTGCGGGCGCTATACGCACAACAGCTTCTGGCACGAACCGCATCTGATCGACGAGGACGATCCGATCCTTGGCATGGCGCAGCACTACCTGCTGTGTCCCTTCAACCATAGCGCAAAGAACCTGGCCGAGCAGGTGCTGCGCGATTGCGAGACATATGGCATCGACGGCATCGTGTTCCACGCGACCCGGACCTGCCGGTCGGCCACCAACGGCCAGCTCCTGCTGGCCCGGATGGCGCAAGAGAGGGGGATCCAGACCATGTTCTTCGAAGGCGATGTCGCGGACGAAAGCTTCTACAAGGACGAGGTCCTGCAAAGCCGCCTGGAGGCGATGCTGGAAACCATCGACGTGCAGCGGACCCGCGCCGCGTAAAACGGCCGTGGGCTTCCGGCCAGGGCCTATCGGCCCGACGGATGGGAAGCCCACGGCCCCCCGGCTGGGCAACCGCGACCGATCGGCCGAGGCCGCGCCGTTCGGCGCAAGCGTGAAGCAACATCAGGCGCACGGCGGACCGTTCGGCCGTCCGGCCTCGCAATAGGGGCATCCCCAAGCGTCACGACGCTTGCTGATCCGGAACTGCTCCGCGGTTGTCATGGAGAACTGTGCGGCGGCTGGCGGGAGCCGCACGCGCAGGCCGCGATAGCAGAAAGCCGTAAAGGCAGCTCCATGGCATCGATATCGTGAATTCACCCGGGCGGCAGGGGTCCGCCTTTGCAAGACCGACCGCCGGCTTGACCGCGCCTATCCGTCCTCGGCATCGATCAGCACCCGCGAGGGCCAGAGTTCGGCGCATCGGACATAGAACGGATGAGCAATATGCTCGGCCCGCGACGAAATCTTGAAGATGCCGCGCGAGCTCATCACCGGCTCGTCCCCCACCCGCGCCACCATCTGGGTAAAGCACATCTTGCGGGTCTGGCGGATGATATCGACCCGCGCCGCCACCCATTGCCCCGGCAGGATCCCTTGCAGGAAATCGACCGACAGGGTGACCGTCGGGGTGACGATCCGGGAAAGGCCGACGGCATATTGCGCCCCAAGCGCGGCGTAATCCGCGAAAGCCGCGATCGCGCCGCCGTGACACATGCCCAGCGGGTTCAGATGGCGTTCTGCGCAGCGGAAACCCAACTCCAGACGCTGATCCCCGGTCTCGCGGAAACTGATCTGGCCGAAGGATCGGGCAAATCCGAAGTCCAGATCAAAGGGCGTCCATCCCGCAGGGATATCCGTTCCATCTGCCATGAAATCGGCTGTCATGCGTGTCTCCCTATCTGCTGTGTGGCCGAACGTTCCGGAAATGGTCGATGGGGGGCCGGCGGGGCGGCTGGCCCCTGCCATCGCTCCTGCACGGATCACGGATTGAGCATGTCGCGCAGCAGGAATTTCTGGATCTTGCCGCTGGGCGTGCGGGGCATCGCTTCGATGATCTCAATCCGTTCGGGCCAGTATTGCTTGGCGACCCTCTTTTCGTCCATCCAGAGGCGCAGATCGTCCAGCGATACCGTGGCGCCGTCCTTTGCCGTCAGGAAGGCGCAGGCCCGCTCGCCCAGGCGCTCGTCGGGATAGCCGACCAGCGCGGCGCCGGTGATGGCGGGATGCTCGAGCAACAGGTTCTCGATCTCGACGACGGGAATATTCTCGCCACCGCGGATGATGACGTCCTTGGTCCGACCGGCGATGCGGATATAGCCGGAGCAATCGTCCTCGGCCAGGCAATAGGCCAGATCGCCGGTGTCCATCCAGCCTTCGGCATCGAAGGTCTGCTCGGGGGGAATGCCCATGTAACCGACATGAAGCTGGGCGCCGCGCACCAGAAGCCGTCCGGGCTTGCCGGCGGCAAGCGTCTTTCCGGCGTCATCGACGACCTTGACCTCCATCCCGGCGACCGGCCGGCCGTCCGAGATCGAGGACAGCTGCCCGGCCCGCTCGGGCTCGGTCATGGTCGAGGCAAGGCTTTCCGTCATCCCCCAGACCGAGGTGACCGTGGTGCCCAGCACCTCGCCGGCCTGGCGGACCAGCACCGGCGGGATCGGCGCGCCGGCGCAAAGGAACAGGCGCAGGCTTTCGGGACTGGGCGCGCCGGCCTGGACCTCGCGCACCAGATCGGCCAGGAAGGGTGTGGCGCCGCCGCTGAAGGTGACCTTGTATTCATTGATCAGGTCCAGCGCATGCCTGCCGTTCCAGCTTTCCTGCAGGACCATGGTCGCGCGGTTGAAGATCGCCAGCAGCACCCCGGCGGCAAGACCCAGCATGTGGCCGACGGGCGAGCCGACCAGCAACACGTCGTCATTGGACAGATGGCCGCGCCTGGTCATGCTGCGGGCGGCGTTCACCATGCTGTTGACGGTATGCTGCACCCCCTTGGGCGAGCCGGTGGTGCCGGAGGTATACATCAGCATCGAGGGCTCGCCCGGATCGGTGACCGGCGGCGTGCCCTCGGGCGCCAGGTCCACCCGTTCGCCGGAATTCAGCAGCGCGTCGAAACTGTCGCTGCCCGTGCCATGCGCCACCACGACATGCTCGAGATGGTCCAGTTCGTCACGCAGCAGGCGGGCGGTGCCGACCAGGTCCAGCGTCCCGAAGCCCTCGGGCACGATGAACACCTTGCAGCGCGCGAAGCCCAGCATGAAGCGCAGTTCGCGTTCGCGGAAGATCGGCATCAGCGGGTTGGTGATCGCCCCCAGCCGTTGCGCCGCCAGCACGGCGACCACGAACTCCCACCAGTTGGGCATTTGCAGGGCCACCACGTCCCCCTTGCCCACGCCCAGCTTGCGCAGCCCGCCGGCGGCGCGCGCGATGCGATCCTCAAGCTCGCGGAAGCTCAGCCGGACGACACCCGAGGACCGGTCCGCCACCACGGCCAGCTTGTCGGGATGATCCTGCAGCGCCTTGCGCAGGAAATCGTCGTAATGCTCGTCGGTCCAGTGGCCGAGGTCGCGCAGCTTGCGCCTATGCGCGGCGAGGTCGAATTTGGTCATGCATTGTCCTCCCATGAAACAACAGGATCGCCCCCGCAATCAGAGGCGACCTTCGGAAACGGCGGGATCGCGCCGTTTCAGCCGGCGACCGGCGCGATCAGGCGCCGGATGCCCTCGCTGCCGATGGAATCGTAAAGGGCAAAGGGACCACCCAGATAGGCGGGGAAGCCCACGGCGTTGATGCAGTGGAAATCGGCCGCCCGGCGCGCGTCGGGGTCGAGTTCCGCGCCGTCTTCAAGCGCGGCGACGACCGCGGCGCCCAGCAATGCGCCCGCAATGATCTGGTCCTGCCCTTGCGGCGCGTCGATCCAGGTCCCGGTCGCGGCAATGCCTTGATGCTCTCCCAGCACCTCGGCCGGAACCGGGCGGGCCTGGCCGTCCGTCGGGACCGCTGTGGTCAGACGCGCCCAGCTGGCCGCGCTTTCGACCGCCTGCCGCTCGAAACGGGCGGCGACATCGGCCCAGGCCCTGGTGATGGCGGCAGCGATGGCGTCATAGGCCTTGGGCAGGGCATCGGCCTTGCGCTGCTTCTGCCAGATCTGCTTGCCCAGAAACAGGCTCGAGATCATGTCGCGCGGCTCGGGCCGCTTGATGAGATCGGCGAAGATGTCGATTTCCTTGCTGACCGCGGCATCCATCGCCAGCGGCATGCCGAATTCGACGCAATCGAGAATGGCCGTGACCGCCGGGTAGTGCCCCCCCGTCTCCTCTTCTCGGGCATGGCGCAACGCGGCCAGCCGGGCGCTGACTTCAACGGCCGAGGGAATGACGTAATCGTCCCGGTCCCAGGGTTGCTGCGGCTGGGGGTTGCCCCTGATCCACTCCACGCAGGCGGCGATTTCCTGCCCGGCGGGAACCACGCGATGCGCGACCCCGGCGGCGACCGCATCGGCCGGCGTGAAGCGCGCCGCGTCGAGCAGCACCGGCATGGCCGCCTCGATGCCGACAAGACGCGGCATGCGTTGCGTGCCGCCGCCGCCCGGCAACAGGCCGACCAGCGATTCGGGCAGCCCCAGCGCGGTCGAAGGCGTGTCGGCCAGGACGCGGTAATGCCCGGCCAGCGCGAATTCGCAACCGCCGCCAAGCGCCAGCCCGTTGATCGCAAAGGCTACGGGCACGCCCGCGGTTTCCAGCTTGCGGAACGATCGGCCGATGGGTGCGAAATGATCGCGACCGATCTGCCAGCGCGCGCTTTCCGGGGCGGCGATGATCATCGCATAGGCCTGCGCCAGCTCGCCCAGATCGGCCCCGGCACAAAAGGCGCTGCTTTTGCCCGAGGAAACCACCAGCCCTTTCAGCCCGCTGGTCTTCAGCCAGTCGGCCACGGCCTCGGATTCGTGGATGGCGCGGTTCGAGAAGACGTTCATGGTCCGGCCGGGCATGTCGAAGATCAGGTGGCCGATGCCGTCCTCGATCAGTTCATAGCGGAACTCCAAGAGTTCCGGCGGTTGCGTCGTCATGTCCTGTCCTCCCCAGCCGATATGGATGCCGGTCCCAATATAGTTCGTATAAATATAATGCACATGCATACCTAATGCGTCAATTCCCCTGAGTTGGGTCGGCGCCAAATATGCGGGCGGTGTCAGCCCAGGCTCGGCTTCCGCAGGAAAATGCCGGTTGCGACGGTGCTGTAGACGGCTGTGCCGTCCTGATTCTCGCCCTCCATCCGGAACGAGACGATTCCCCGGTCCGGCTTCGACTGCGAAACCCGGGCCGAAAGCACGGTCACGCGCAGCCACAGCCTGTCGCCGGGCCGCACCGGATGCAGCCAGCGCAATTCGTCGCAGCCAGGCGCCGCCAGTCCCGCACGCGACGGCAGGAAGCCGTCGACAAGCAGCCGCATCATCAACGCGGCCGTCATCCAGCCCGAGGCGATGACGCCGCCATGCGGCCCTGCCGCGGCGGCTTGCGGGTCGATGTGGAACGACTGCGGATCGTAGCGGCGCGCGAAGGCGATGATCTCCTGCTCGCTCACCTCGACAGGGCCGAACCGATAGATGTCGCCCGGGCGGTAATGCTCGAACCAGCGATCTGCGGCGGGGATCTCGAAGCTCGTTTTCGGCGTCATGCGACCTGCTCTCTCGCGGCCAAAAGACGCCGCGTCATTTAAGTTGCTAGTTTACGATATGGTTGCATATTTATTTTACCCGATCTAATGTCGGCCATGCAACATAGCTCAGGCGTCGGAGGAGAGCATGGAGTTTCGCGGGCAATCGGTCAGGATGACCATGGAGGACGGGCTTGCGCGGGTGGCGCTTTGTCAGCCCGAACGCGGCAATCCGATCGATGCGACGCTGGGTGCCGAACTGCTCGACCTGTCGGGCATGCTCTTTACCTCCCCGCAGGTTCGCGCCGTGCTGATGACGGCCGAGGGCCGCTTCTTTTCCGTCGGCGGCGATCTGAACAGCTTCAAGGACCGCATCCACGAACTGCCCCGGCTGATCCTCGACTGGACCTCGGACTTCCACACGGCGCTGGTCCGGCTGCGCCGCATGGATGCCCCCGTCGTCTGCGCGGTCGAAGGCGGGGTCGCCGGCGGTGCGGTTTCCATGATGGCCTTCGCCGATGTGATCCACGCCGCCGACTCGGTCAAGTTCACCGCTGCCTTCCCCGCCATCGGCTTTTGCGCCGACAGCGGCACCACCGTCTCGCTGTCGGAACGGATGGGCATCGCCAGGGCGCGTCGCTTCATCCTGTGCAACGAAACGATCACCGCGACCGAGGCCCGCGACGCAGGGCTGGTCGATCACCTGCATCCGCTTGCCGAGGTCCGCGCCGCGGCCGAGGCGACGGCGATGCGCCTGGCCCAGGGGCCGACGCGCGCCTATGGCATGATCAAGCGCAGCTTCTCGGGCGCGCTTGGCCGCAGCCTCGACGAGCAACTGGAGCTGGAGGCGCAATCACTGTCGCAGGTCGCCGGCTTCGCGGACGCGCGCGAGGGGATCGAGTCTTTCGTGCAGAAGCGCAAGCCGGGCTTCACCGGCAGCTAGCCGCACCGCCGGCCGGCGATTGGAATCAATGCCCGCCGAGCCGGGCAATACGAAGGAGGAGCAACCATGAAAATACTCGTGCCAGTGAAGCGCGTGATCGACTACAACGTGAAGGCGCGCGTGAAGAGCGACGGCTCCGGTGTCGATCTGGCGAATGTGAAGATGTCGATGAACCCGTTCGAC
>NZ_SOKV02000054.1:0-19356 GCF_004407025.1 Paracoccus sp. DMF | reverse complement strand
ATCTGGTTACGCGCTATTGAGTCCGCACTCTAGGCGCGCCATCATGCCGGCGCCTGGCCAGCCGCCGGCGCGACGACACCCTGGCTTGGCGAACCGCCAAAGCGGGCCCATATTGGGGCCATGCTGCGCTATACCCCGATCCTGCTGATCATCCTTTACATGGCCGCGATGTGGTTCTTTTCCATGTGGCGGCTCAAGGCCGAGCTCAACACCCGCTCGACCCCGCTGACGCATCCGCGCCTGACGCCGATGCTGGACCGGCTGGGCCGCGCCATGAACCTGCCGCCGATCCGCGCCCATGTCTATGAGGTGGCGCCGGTGAACGGCATGGCGGTGCCGGACGGGCGCATCTTCCTGACCCGCGGTTTCCTCGACAAGCTGGACGAAGGCCGCGTGACCGAGGCCGAGCTTGCCTCGGTGATCGCGCATGAGCTGGGCCATGTCTCGCTGGGTCATTCCCGGCGCCGGATGATCGACTTCGCCGGCCAGAACGCCATCCGCATGGCGCTGGCGGGCGTGCTGGGCCGCTTCCTGCCCGGCATCGGCGGCTGGATCGCCAACCTGGTCGCCGCCGCCGTCGCCGCCCGGCTGTCGCGCCAGGACGAATTCGAGGCCGACGCCTTTGCCAGCGCCCTGATGGTCAAGGCGGGCTTCGGCACCGACCCGCAGAAAAGCCTGTTTCGCAAGCTGGACCGGCTCGCCGGCGGGCGCGGCACGGCACCGGCCTGGCTGCTGTCGCACCCGCCGACCGCCGCCCGCATCGCCGCCATCGAGCAACTCGAGCGCCGCTGGGGCGTGGCCTGACTTGACGGCTCGCGACTTGCCCGCTCGCCCGGATGGGTTATGCTGCGCCGGCAAAACAACCGCCGTGACATGACCCGCCCCTTTCGCCGCCGCGTCCTCTACATCCCCGGCTATGACCCGATCCCGCCGCGCCGCTACCGCGAGCTTTACAGGCGCGAGGGGGCCGAGCAGGCGCGGATCTCGGGCTACGGGCTGGAATTCGGCCCGCGCCGCGACCGCAAGGGCTTCGGCTGGGGCGTCAGCGGCGAATTCGACGGCGCGCGGGCCGAGGCCGAGTTCGAGGTGCTGGTCTGGGCCGACATCGTGCAGGGCTCGATGGGCCAGTCGATCGCCGCGACCTATGGTCAGCTTTGCCGCACGGCCTGGGCCTATATCGGCTCGGGGGCGCTGTTCCGGCTGATGCGCCTGCGCCGCGGCCCGGTGATCGCGGCGCTTTATCCGGTGGTGGTACTGCTGGCGCAACTGGCCGTGGCGCTGCTGGTCGGCGCGGGCCTGGGCTGGGTCGTCGGCCGGCTGACCGGCTTGGCCTGGCTGGCGCTGCCGGTCACGCTGGCGGTGGCCTGGATCGGGCTGCACCTGTGGCGGCGGCTCGACGGCAAGATCTTCGCCTGGTACCTGATGCACGATTACGCCTTTACCGCCCAGGGTGGCGGCGCCTATCCGCCGGCGCTCGAGGCGCGGCTGGCGCAATTCGCCGACCGCATCGCCGAGGTGCTGGCGGATGATTGGGACGAGGTGCTGGTCGTCGGCCACAGCTCCGGCGCCTACTTGGGGGTCTCGGTGCTCTCGGACCTGATCCGCTCGGGCCGGGTGCCGGCGGGGGCGCGGCTCTCCTACCTGTCGCTGGGCCATGTCGTGCCGATGGCCGCTTTCCTGCCACGCGCGAACCGGCTGCGCGCGGATCTCGCCTATCTCTCGGCGCGCGAGGAGTTCGACTGGGTCGACGTGACGGCGCCGGGCGACGCCTGCTGCTTCGGGCTCTGCGACCCGGTTGCGGTCTCGGGGGTCGAGCCGCCGGGCCGCCGCCAGCCGCTGGTGCTCTCGGCTGCCTTCACCCAGACGCTGTCACCACAAAAGCGCCGCAGCCTGCGCGGGCGCTGGTTCCGGCTGCATTTCCAGTATCTCTGCGCCTTCGACCGCCCCGGCGACTACGATTATTTCGCCATCACCGCCGGGCCGCTGCCGCTTGGCGCGCGCTTCGCCGGCCGCGATCATTCGCCGGGCCGCATCGCCCGGCCGGTCAACCGGTTCACCGCGACATGATCCCGCCGAAACCCGCCTCGCGCCCGGGCAAGCCCTCGCTCTGGCGCTTCCTGCGCGATTTCCGCCAGGACATCCTCTCGGCGCAATCCGACCGGCTTTATCGCGCCTGGATGGCGGAATTCCGCGCGCCCTTCATCCGCAGCTTCACCTGCAACGACCCCAAGCTGATCGACCTGATCCTGAAGCAGCGGCCGATGGATTTCCCGAAATCGCCGCGCATGGCGGCCGGGCTGCAACCGCTCTTGGGCAATTCCAGCTTCATCTCGAACGGCGCGACCTGGCAGCACCAGCGCCGCATCATCGACCAGGCCTTCGAGGGCGGCCGGCTGCGCGAATCCTTCGCCGCCATGTGGGATGCGGCGCAATCCGGCGTCGCTCGGCTGGCACCGCTGGCCGACGGCGCGGATCTGGACATCGAGCCGCTGACCAGCCACATCGCCGCCGACGTGATCTTCCGCACCCTGTTCTCGATCCCGATCGAGGACCGCATCGCCGCCAGAGTGTTCCAGTCCTTCCGCGACCACCAGGACGCGCAGCCGATGGTGAACCTGGGCGGGCTGCTGCCGCTGCCGCGCTGGGCGCGGCTGCACAGCCGCCGCACCCGCACCAGCGCCCGCCGCATCCGCGACCTGATCCGGCAGCTGGTGGCGGACCGGGCGGCGCTGATCGCCCAGGGCCAGGCCCCCGCCGATCTGGCGACCCGGATCATGACCACGACCGATCCCCAGACCGGCGCAGTCTTCACCGCCGCCGAGATGGTCGACGAGGTCGCGACCTTCTTCCTGGCCGGGCACGAAACCGGCGCCTCGGCGCTGGCCTGGGCGCTCTACCTGCTGGCCGAGCATCCCGACTGGCAGGATCGGCTGGCCGAGGAGGCGCGCCGCAACCTCACCCCCGATTTCGCCGCCATCAAGGCGCTGCCGCTGTCCCGCGCCGTGTTCCGCGAGGCGCTGCGGCTTTATCCACCGGTCGCGATGACGGTGCGGCAATGCGCCCATGCCGAGACCCTGCGCGATCGCAAGGCCCCCAAGGGCGCGCAGCTGGTCCTGTCGCCCTGGCACCTGCATCGCCACGAGCGGCTGTGGGACAATCCCGACGGCTTCGACCCCGACCGCTGGCAGACCGAGAACGGCAAGGCCTGCATGCGCGACGCCTATATCCCCTTCTCGGCCGGCGCCCGCGCCTGCCCCGGCGCCGGCTTCGCCATGATCGAGGGGCCGCTGCTTCTCTCGACCCTGGTCCTCGCCTACCGGCTGGAACCCGGACCCGAAAGGCCCGTGCCGATCATGCGCCTGACGCTGCGGGGCAAGAACGGCATCCACCTGCGCCTGTCGAAGCGTTGAATGAGTATTTAAGAAACGGTGAAAGGCAGGGCGCGGCGGCCCTCCTTCACCGTTTTCCAAATACTCGAACCCAAGCTCAAAGCCGGTAGATGCCCGAGAATTTCTCTTCCAGATAGTCCAGCAGCGGCGCCTCGCTGATCTCGGTGCCGGTGGCGCGCTCGATCAAGTCTCGCGGCGGGTAGAGGCCGCCATGGCGCTGCATGTTCTCGCGCAGCCATTCCACCGCCGGATCGGCCTCGCCGCGCGCCAGCGCCGCGTCGAGATCGGGCACGGCGGCGCGCATGGCCGCGTTCAGGCAGCCGGCATAGACATTCCCCAGCGCATAGGTCGGGAAATAGCCGAAAAGCCCGACCGCCCAATGCACGTCCTGCAGGACGCCATTGGCGGGCCGGTCCACGGCCACGCCGAAATCGTTGAGGAAGCGCGCATTCCAGGCCTCGACCAGGTCGCGCGTATCCAGCCGGCCGGCGATCAGATCGCGCTCCAGGTCGAAGCGCAGCATGATATGCAGGTTGTATTGCACCTCGTCGGATTCGGTGCGGATGAAGCCCGGAGTCACCCGGTTGACCGTGGCATGGAAGGCATCCGCATCGGGCAGCGACAGCCCGCCGAAGGCATCCGACATGCGCTGGTAGAGCCAGCCGGTGAAGGCGCGGCCGCGGCCGATCTGGTTCTCGTAGATCCGGCTCTGGCTTTCGTGGGCGCCCATCGAGACGCCGCGGCCCAGCGGCGTGAAGGCATAGTCCGGGTCGATGCCCAGCTCATAGCTGGAATGGCCGACCTCGTGGATGGTCGAATAGAGGCAGTTGAACGGGTCGGTCTCGACCACCCGGGTGGTGATGCGGCTGTCCTGCCAGCGTCCCGAGCTGAAGGGATGCACGGCGATGTCCATGCGGCCGCGGGTCCAGTCGTAGCCGAAGGCGGTGGCGCAGGTCCGCGCCAGGCGAAGCTGGGTTTCCTGCGGGAAATGCCCGGTCAGCGGCTCGGGCTGATAGTCGGCGCCCAGCACGTCCTCGCGCAGCGCGACCAGGCGCGGGCGCATGGCGTCGAACAGCCGCGCGATCTGCGCCTGGGTGGCGCCGGGCTCGTAATCGTCCAGGAGCGCGTCGTAAAGGTCGCCGCCATCGGCCAGCGCCGCGGCCTCCTCGCGTTTCAGCATCAGGATGTCGCCCAGCACCGGCAGGAATTCCTCGGGCGCGTCCTTGGCCCGGGCCTCGGCCCAGACGCCCTGCGCCAGCGAGGTCTGCCGCGCCAGTTCCGTCGCCAGCCGTGCCGGAATGCGCGAGGCGCGGCGGAAATCACGGGCGATCAATTCGATGATGCGGGCGTCCTCATCGTCCTCGGGCACCGCCTGGTCCAGCCATTCGCCGATGCGCGGATCGGTGCGCCGCTCGTGCAGCACCGATTCCATCGCCGCCATCTCTTCGCTGCGCTGCTCGGTCGCGCCGCGCGGCATCACGGTTTCCTGGTCCCAGCCCAGCCGCTCGGCGACCGAGGACAGCGCCTCGGTCTGGCGCTGGAAGGCGAGAAGATCGTCGAAGGCGCTCATCGGATGGTTCCCCTGACCGAGGTTTCATAAGGATAGCGCGCATGGTGGCGCGCGCGCAGGATCAGGGTGAAGAGTGCCACGGCCATGACCTGATGCGCCAGCGCCAAGGGCAGCGGCGCGGCATGGATCACGTTCATGATGCCCAGAAGCACCTGCACCGCCACCGCCGCGATCATCGCGAGATAGGCGCCGCGCGTCTGCGGATGCGGCGAGCGCCGGGCGCGCAGGAACACCACCAGGGCGAAAACCGCCAGCAGATAGCCCACTATGCGGTGGATGAATTGCACCAGGGCCGGGTTCTCGAAGAAATTGCGCCAGCCCAGGGCGGCGTCCCAGATCTCGGCCGGGATCCACTCGCCGCCCATGGTGGGCCAGCCGGTATACATGCGCCCGGCGTCGATGCCGGCGACCAGCGCCCCCAGCAGGATCTGCACGAAGGCCAGGTGCATCAGCCCGGTGGTCATGGAAAACAGCTTGGTTTCGCCCGCCCGGCGCGCGCGCAGCAGCGCCGCCTCGGAGCGGGAAAGCTGCATGACATACCAGGCGATGAAGCCCAGGATCGCGAACGCCAGCCCCAGGTGCAGCGCGAGGCGATAGGAGGCCACGCGCACCATCTGGCCCGACAGGCCCGAATGCACCATCCACCAGCCGATGGCGCCCTGCGCGCCGCCGAGCACGCCCAGCAGCAGCAGCCGCGGCACCCAGCCGGTCGGGATGCGGCGGGCGGCCAGGAAGCCCAGGAAGCCCGCGGCCCAGACCAGGCCGATCAGCCGGCCCAAGAGCCGGTGCGACCACTCCCACCAGTAGATCTGCTTGAAGCCCGCCAGGTCCATGTCCGGATTCACCTGCTGGAACTGCGGGATCAGCTTGTATTTGTCGAACTCGGCAGCCCATGCGGCGGCGTCCATCGGCGGGATCGCCCCGGTCACCGGTTTCCACTCGGTGATCGACAGCCCCGAGCCGGTCAGCCGCGTGGCGCCCCCCAGCGCGATCATCGCCGCGACCAGCACGAAGATGACGATCAGCCACAGCCGGATCGCGCCGCGCGCGCCGCGATGGCCGGCGTCGATCATGCCGCCCGAGGGCTGCGTGGCCTTGGGGCTCGTTTCGGTGACTTCCTGAAAGACGGGGCGTCTTGCCATGTCAGCTTCCTTGTTCGAACAGGCGCGACCTTGGCCCGGGCGCGCCCGGAAATCAATCTGCGCGCCGGACCAGCTGGCGCAGCATGCCGTGGAAGATCCGCGTATCGGCCCGGGTCAGCGGCAGCCGCGACCACAGGTTGCGCAGCGTCAGCTTCATCGCCGGTGCCTTCTCGGCCGGGAAGAAGAAGCCCGCGGCCTCGAGGCGCTCCTCGTAATGGTCGGCCAGCTTCTCGATCTCGATGCGGGTGGCGGGCGCCTCGCCATCGGGGCGGCGGCCATGCGGGGCGGGCTCGGGCGGCAGGCTCTCGCGCGCCCATTCATAGCCGTTGAGCAGCACCGCCTGCGCCAGATTCAGCGAGGGGAAATCCGGGTTCACCGGCACGGTGATGATGGCATTGGCGCGCGCCACGTCGTCGTTTTCCAGCCCCGCGCGCTCGGGGCCGAACAGGATCGCGGTGCGGCCGCCCTGAGCATGGCGCTGCCGGGCATCGGCCATGGCGGTGGCGGGGGTCAGCACCGGCTTCGTCAGTTCGCGGCCGCGCGCGGTGGTGGCATAGGCATAATCGACGTCCGCCATGGCCTCGGCCAGGGTCGCAAACACCCGCGCCCGGTCCAGCACCCGGCCGGCGGCCCCCGAGGCCATGGCCACGGCGCGCGGATTGGGCCAGCCGTCGCGCGGCGCCACCAGGCGCATGTCGGTCAGGCCGAAATTCAGCATGGCGCGCGCGGCCGCGCCGATGTTCTCGCCCATCTGCGGGCGCACGAGGATGATCGCGGGTTCCATGCGCGGGGCCATATCCTTCCCGGGAAGCACTGGCAAGGCGCGCGGCGCTGCGCTATCTGCTGGGGCGAACTTCAGGATGACAGCGCCATGACAGACCAACCGAATTCGCCGCAGCTCTATCTGATCACCCCCGTCGGCGCGGCGGCCTCGACATTGGGGCCGATGCTTGCCGATGTCATGGACCGCTTTCCCATAGCCTGCCTGCGCATCCCCGGGGCCGGCTCCGAGGAGGAACTGGGCCGCATCGCCGACCTGGCGCGCGAGATCGCCCATGCCCGCGACGTGGCGGTGGTGATCGACGATCACGTGGCGCTGGCGCAGCGCCACGGGCTCGACGGCGTGCACCTGACCGACGGCGCGCGCTCGGTGCGCTATGCCAGGAAAGAGCTGGGCCAGGACGCCATCGTCGGCGCCTTCTGCGGCACCTCGCGCCACGACGGCATGAACGCGGCCGAGGCCGGGGCGGATTACGTCAGCTTCGGCCCCTGCGGCGCCTCGGCGCTGGGCCATGGCGCCCCGGCCGAGCTGGACCTGTTCCAATGGTGGTCCGAGGTGATCGAGGTGCCGGTGGTGGCCGAAGGCGCGCTGACGCCGGCGCTGATCGGCCAGCTGGCACCGGTCAGCGATTTCATCGCGCTCGGGCCCGAGATCTGGTCCGAACCCGATCCGGTCGAGGCGCTGGGGCATCTCTGGCGCTGACGGCGCCGGCGGCATGGTCGGCATGGGTATTTGGGCAACAAAGAAGGCGATTGGTTCCGATTGGATGGCACCGTCGGCTCGGGCGCGACGACCGGCCTTCTTTGTTGCGAAAATACCCCTGCGGCGCTGCGGCCGGCGATGCGTCAGCCCTCTTGCGAAGCGCATTGCCGCAGCCTAAAGCCTTGCCATGACCCAGCATCAGCGCCTTCTTATCATCGACTTCGGCTCCCAGGTGACGCAGCTTATCGCGCGGCGCCTGCGCGAATTGAATGTCTATTGCGAAATCCATCCCTTCAACGCGGTGGATGACGCCTTCCTGAACGCTTTCGCCCCGCAGGCGGTGATCCTGTCGGGCGGTCCGGCCTCGGTCACCGAAGCCGGCTCGCCGCGTTGCCCGCAGGCCGTGTTCCAGATGCGCGTGCCGGTGTTCGGCATCTGCTACGGCCAGCAGGTGATGATGGAGCAGCTGGGCGGCCGCGTCGAATCTGGCCATCACGCCGAATACGGCCGCGCCTTCATCGCCCCGGCCGAGGGCCACAGGGGCGACGGCATCTTCGCCGGCCTGTTCGATACCGGCCGCGAGGAAGTCTGGATGAGCCATGGCGACCGGGTGACGCAGCTCGCGCCCGGTTTCGAGGTCATCGGCACTTCGCCCAACGCTCCCTTCGCCATGATCGCGGACGAGGCGCGCAAGTTCTTCGCCGTGCAGTTCCACCCCGAGGTGCATCACACCCCGAACGGCCGGCGGATGCTGGAGAATTTCGTGCGCATGGCCGGCTTTACCGGCGACTGGACCATGGCCTCCTATCGCCAGGAAGCGATCCGCAAGATCCGCGAGCAGGTCGGGACCAAGCGCGTCATCTGCGGCCTGTCCGGCGGCGTCGACAGCTCGGTCGCCGCGGTGCTGATCCACGAGGCGATCGGCGACCAGCTGACCTGCGTCTTCGTCGACCACGGCCTCTTGCGGCTGAACGAGGCCCAGGAAGTCGTGACCATGTTCCGCGACACCTACAACATCCCCCTGATCCATGCCGACGAGGCCGACCTGTTCATCGGCGCGCTGGAGGGCGTCTCGGACCCCGAGGTCAAGCGCAAGACCATAGGCCGCCTGTTCATCGACGTGTTCCAGAAATACGCCAACGGAATCGAGGGCGCGGAATTCCTGGCCCAAGGCACGCTTTACCCGGACGTGATCGAATCGGTCAGCTTCTCGGGCGGCCCCTCGGTCACCATCAAGAGCCATCACAATGTCGGCGGCCTGCCCGAGAAGATGGGGTTGAAGCTGGTCGAGCCGCTGCGCGAGCTGTTCAAGGACGAGGTGCGCGCGCTCGGCCGCGAGCTGGGCCTGCCGGAAAAATTCATCGGCCGCCACCCCTTCCCCGGCCCCGGCCTCGCCATCCGTTGCCCGGGCGAGATCACCCGCGACAAGCTCGACATCCTGCGCAAGGCCGATGCGGTCTTCATCGACCAGATCCGCAAGCACGGGCTTTACGACGAGATCTGGCAGGCCTTCGTCGCCATCCTGCCGGTGCGCACCGTGGGCGTGATGGGCGACGGCCGGACCTACGACTATGCCTGCGCGCTGCGGGCGGTGACCTCGGTCGACGGCATGACGGCGGATTACTATCCCTTCACGCATGAGTTCCTTGGCGAAACCGCAACGCGGATCATCAACGAGGTCAAGGGCATCAACCGCTGCACCTATGACATCACCTCGAAGCCGCCCGGCACCATCGAGTGGGAATAATTCGCGCCTACCCAAACGCCGCCGACAACCGCCGGTTCCTCCACAACCAACTGAAAATAAAGAGATTTCTTTTCATTATCTTTCGACGTCAATCGCCGAGCAAGCCTCGCGATCGACGGTGGAGCTCACGGTATGGGGCGTCTTGTGACATCGCAGAATTGCGTATACCGTCATGGCTTAGAGAGCTTGTGACGGTATTTTTTTGACCTTATTCCATTGAGAATAAAGGATAATTCGTCGTCATGATTGGTCGGTTCTGGCCTGACGGCATTAGGGGCTCTCTGGCGTTTTTTGAACGATCCAGGAGGGTCCGATGCTTACCGATGCGGCAATCAAGGCACTGAAACCAAAAGGCAAATTATACAAGATCTCTGACCGTGACGGTATGTATGTCGTCGTGAACCCGTCGGGTGCCGTCGTGTTCCGCTATGACTACCGTATGCACGGTCGACGCGAGACCTTGACCCTCGGCCGATACGGGCCGGCGGGCCTCTCTCTGGCCCGTGCGCGGGAGAAGCTGATCGACGCGCAGCGTTCGATTCAGGGTAACCGGTGCAAAGACCCCATGTTTCAATGAATCAATGACTTAGCGATGCTGTCACCACCTGAAGAAGGAGGTGACACATGCTGGACGGAGAGGTCCCGGAGAAGGATGAAATGGTCTGGGGCTTTGCGGTTCCGACCCGTAGCGGCGGACGGCGGCAATGGCCCTCGGCGCTTCGCGCCATGGCGGTCGAGCGGATCGCGGCCGGCGAAGGAATTCGGGAGGTCGCCGAGGAGATCGGGCCAACAAGTCCATGGTGGCGGTCTGGGTCAAGAACGCGCAGCGCAAAGATTCCGCGCCGGCGTTCTTCGAGGTCGTGCCGCCGGCGAGGCCAAGCCCGGCCGGAAACAGAGCACGGTGGTTGGCCCGGACGATGCGGCCCCGACCTGCCGGATCAGTATCGGCGACGCCGATATCGCGATACCGCCCGGCTACCCGGCCGATCACCTGGCCGAGGTTCTGCGCGCGGTGAGGGCCTCGCAGTGATTTCCCCCGCCGGCAGTTTCCGCATCTTCCTGGCCTCCGAGCCGATCGATTTCCGCAAGGGCATGGACGGGCTGGTGGCCCATGTCGCCAACCATTTTGACCTCGATCCCTTCAATGGCGCCATCTACGTGTTTCGCTCCCGCCGCGCGGACCGGCTGAAACTGCTGGTCTGGGACGGCACCGGCCTGGTGCTGACCATGAAGCGCCTGAACGGCGGGCGGTTCACCTGGCCGAAGCCGCAGGCCGGGCCGGTGGTGCTGAGCAAGGTGCAGTTCGACGCGCTGTTCGAGGGAATCGACTGGCGCGCCGTGACGGCGACCTCAGTTCGCAAACCCTCGTTCCTCTGAGCAATCCACAGACCGGACCACCTTCCGGTTTTTACCCACATCGCGCCGGGCATGTTGTGCCGCGGCTTCGGTCCATCATGCCTGCTTTCAAAGGGTATATCCATGCTGTCCGCACATTCTCGCGACCAGGTCGCCGCTCCGCTCTCCATCTCTCCGTCGGCCAAGGCGGGTCTCGCTCCCACCTGGGGACGCCCAACCCAAGTCTTGCTGCGGAGGTGTGTGGTCAATGACCATCCTGATCACCGCCGACCTGCACCTCGACCTCTGGGCTGACGCCGGGCGCGATCCGTTTGCCGGCATCGTGCCGGTGCTGCGCGACCTCGACGCGCTGATCATCGCGGGCGACCTTGCCGATGATCCAAAGCGGAACTGGCCCTGGGCGCTGTCCAGGATCGCGCGGCTGGTCTCGCCCGCACGGATCTGGGTGATCCCGGGCAACCATGACTATTACGGCGCCACGCTCGATGACGATGTTCTGGCCCGGGTCACGGCGGAGGTGGGGGTGGACCTTGCCCAGAAGCGGGTCCTGACCTTCGGCAATTGTCGCCTGCTGTGCTGCACGCTCTGGACCGACTTCGCGCTGACCGGCGATCCGGAGGCGGCCATGGCCCGCGCCGGGATGGGGATGCTGGATTACGCCCGGATCCGTCGGGCGGAGGGCGGCTGATCCGCCCCGAGGATACCATCAAGATTCACCGCGATCATCTCGACTGGCTGCCGCGGGAGATCGCCAGGCTCTGGCGCGGACAGACCATTGTCGTCACCCATCATGCCCCATGCGCGGCGGTCTCCGGTCCGATCTCCAGCATCAGCCCGGCCTTCGCCTCGGATCTGGAAAGCTGGATCGACTCACACCAGCCCGTCTACTGGTTCTTCGGTCACACGCATCGTCCGGTCTCGACCCGCATTCGGCGCACCGGTTGTCAATGTCTCGCTCGGCTACGCGTTTGGCGGTGCGCTCGTCGTTCGTCGCGAAGTTCACGCGAACATGGCAATTGTCGAAAATGGCATTGTTCGGCCCATAGGCCCGCTCGATCTGATTGAGGTTCTGTGCGATGAGGAAACCCTTGAACCCGTAGCCCGCCATGAAGGCCAAGGCGCTCTCGAACAAGTCGAGCCGTCCCGGCGCCGGAAACTCGTCGAGCATCAGCAGCAGCCGATGGCGCTTGGTGGAAGCGGTCAGCTCCTCGGTCAGCCGGCGGCCGATCTGGTTGAGGATCAGGCGGATGAGCGGCTTGGTGCGGTTGCTGTCCGACGGCGGCACGACAAGGTAGAGGCTGACCGGCCTCCGGCCGCCGACAAGATCGGCAATGCGCCAGCCGCAGCGGGCGGTGACGCGCGCGACGACGGGATCGCGATACAAGCCCAGGAACGACATGGCTGTGCTCAATACGCCCGACCGCTCGTTCTCGCTCTTGTTCAGCAGTTCGCGCGCCGACGATGCGATGACAGGATGAACGCCGGCCTCGCCGAGATGCGGCGTGTCCATCATCGCGCGCAAGGTCGCCTCGACCGGGCGGCGCGGATCGGAGAGGAAGTTGGCGACGCCGGCCAGCGTCTTGTCGGGCTCAGCGTAGAGGACATGCAGGATCGCGCCGACAAGCAGGCTGTGGCTGGTCTTTTCCCAATGGTTGCGCTTGTCGAGGCTGCCTTCGGGATCGATCAGAATATCCGCGAAGTTCTGCACGTCGCGGACTTCCCATTCCCCTTGCCGGACTTCTAGCAACGGATTGTAGGCCGACGAACGGGCATTGGTCGGATCGAACAGCAGCACGCGGCCATGCCGTGACCGGAAGCCCGCGGTGAGGCCCCACTTCTCGCCCTTGATGTCATGGACGATGCAGCTTCCCGGCCAGGTCAGCAGCGTCGGCACGACGAGGCCGACGCCCTTGCCGGATCGGGTCGGGGCGAAGCAAAGGACATGCTCGGGGCCGTCATGGCGCAGGTAGTTGCGTTCGTATTTGCCGAGCACGACGCCATCGGAACCGAGCAGGCCGGCGCTGCGGATTTCCTTGTCCTCGGCCCAGCGCGCCGAACCATAGGTCGCGACGTTGCGAGCCTCGCGCGAACGAATGATCGACATGGTGATCGCGGCGACGATGACGAGGAAACCGCCGGACGCGGCGATGATCGCGCCTTCGGTGAAGATCGCGGGCGCGTAGGCATCGAAGGAGAACCACCACCAGAAGAAGACCGGCGGATAATAGACCGGCCAGCCCGCCAGATCGAACCACGGATTTCCGAGTTGCGCCTGAAAGCCGAGCCGCCATGCGGTCCATCGGGTCGTGGCACAGGTCATCACGAACACGATGGTCAGGACGATGACGATCTGACCCCAGAGGATACGGCCTCCACGCATACAGGCTCCAATTCGGCAAAAATATCGGAGCCGATCAGAGAATGGGGGTTTTCGGAAGGAGCAACTGCGAAGTTGAGTCAGGAGGGCCGCCGGATAGCATCGGCAGTGAATCGGATGGTTAGGCCGGTGCTGCCGCAATCCCGCGCTCTCGCCGCATCTCGTCGGCAAGGTCGAGCAGGTTTCGCAGCGCGGCGCTTTGGTTGAAGGGCGACCACACTGCGGAGAACACGACAGGTTCGGGCTCGTCGGCAATCGGCAGGAAGCGCACGCCCGCGACGGGAGACAGGCTCGACGCCTCGCCGAGCAGCGTGATGCCGAAACCCTGTCCGACCATGTGAAGAAGCGACGCGCGTTCGACGCCGACCCGCAGGATCGAAGGTGCCGGCCAGCGACTCGATAGCCGCAGCAGGATATGGTCATGGACCTGTGGTCCTGGCCCGCCGGGGCGAACGAGGATGGTTTCGCCGGCAAGATCGGCCCAGGTGACGTGCTCCTGCCCGGCGAGTGGATGGCGATCCGACAGGGCTACGACTAGCGGTTCGGTCCAAACTCGCCGGGAGCGGCAGTCGGGGAGATCGGGCGTCCCGACCACGAATGCGATGTCGAGCTGACCAGCGCGCAGTCGGGTGATCGCCTCTCGCGCCGTGCTCTCGGCGATTTCCAGATCGATGCCGGGATAGTCATCACGGTATCGGCCGATCAGGTTGGCAAGGAAGCTGTGCGGGATCAGGCCGTGGACGCCCATGCGCAGGCGGCCGCGTTCTCCCAGGGCCGCCATACCGGCGGATTTCACGGCATGGTCGAGATGTTCGACACCGGCCGATACCCGCTCGACAAAGAGGCGTCCGGCCTCGGTGAGCCGGACGCCTCGGGTGTTGCGCTCGAACAGGAGGACGCCAAGCTCTTCCTCCAGCGCCTTAATGCGTGCACTGACGCTCGACTGGCTCACGCCGAGCGCATTGGCGGCGCGGTAGAAGCTGAGATGCTCGGCGACGGCCAGCATTTGAATGAGCGATGCGAGGGGAATGCGCGAGCCGAGCGCGATCGGCACTCCACGTTGACGGTCGATCATCGGAGCTGATCGTCGTCGCCGCATCGCTCACCTCCGTCCGATTAGGTGCGGATACCGCGATCAAAGCGCCAGTTGCCATCTGGCACGAAGCTGTCGCGGGTGGTCGTCGCCAGCCGTTCCTCAAGCATGTTCCTGTCCAGCGAAATGCAATAGACCGGCCTGCGGCGCTCGAAGCGCCATCCATCGGCCAAGCCTCCCGCATCGACGGAATCGTAGCCGATCTGGTCGAGGAACGTGGTAACGGCCGCTTTCGCATCGGCATCGTCTCCGGCCATGGGAAGCGCACGCCGATCCTTCGCGCCGGCCGGGCGGGCATCGGGAACCACGTCCTCCACCAGAATGGAGTTGAGGGCCTTGACCACCTTGGAGCCCGGAAGGAGCCTTGCCAGCACCTCGGCGGTCGTAAGCTCGCCGCTGTCCAGTGCTGGCACCGGACCGAAATGCGGAAAATAGTTCTGCGGGTTCAGCACTATTTTTCCTGCCAGCGGCGCAGCCGGAATGGCCGGTGACATTTGCAGATGGATGGCCGCGACGATCATTTCACCGAAAGCGGCAACGTCATCCACGGTTCCCACCTCACAGCCGATCTGCTGGCCGATGTGCCGGATCGTTTCCGGTCCTCTGGAATTGCTCAGCATGACCTGATGACCGGCCCTTGCTGCCAGCAATCCCACGGCCTGCGCCATTCGCCCTGCGCCAATGATCCCGATTTTCATCTCTGTTCCTTCCGCGCTTCTGGTGTTCATCCGGGTTCAGCGCGGCAAGGCTTCCGCCTGCGCCGCCTTCTTCCCCCCGAAGACAAGGAAGCTCACCAGCGCGAGGGACCACGCCGAGACTGCGCCGTAGAGCGTGACCCAGCCGATGCCATGCGCCAGCGCATCGCGGGCGTTGGCGATGGAAAACCCGTGGGTTTCGGCGGCGGCGAGATTTCCCGCCGATACGGCGCCCGCCAATTCCCGAAGCGTGGCTTCGGTCGGGAGCTGCGGAAGCGCCTGAGCAAGATGGGCATAGACGCCGCCCAACAGGATAAGACCCATGATCGCGATATTGACCGACAGCGAAATGAACCGCGCGCTCATATCCATGCCCGACGCCATGCCGGCCCGCTCCGGCGGAACAGCGGCGGTTGCCGTGTTGGTGACGGGCGTGTTGGTGAAGCCGAGGCCGATCCCGGCGACTATGCAGCCGGGAAGCAGCGTCATCCAGTTAGCGTGGGCGCTCGCGGTGACAAGATGCAGAAGGACGAAGCCCGCGCCGATGGTGAACAGGCCGAAGGGAATGACGACACCCGGCCCCCGGCGAAGCAGTAGGCGTTCAGCCAACGGCTGCACCACGATGGTCGGCACGGTATAGGCCAGCACGGTCAGGCCCGCCGCGATGGCGTCATAGCCCAGCACGGCTTGCAGATAGATGGGCAGATAGATCACGAACGGCCAGAAGCTGAAATTCATGCCGCTGGACCCAAGCAACGCGCCTGAAAGCCTGCGAATCCGCAAGGCCGAGAAGTCGAACATCGGCCGCGCAATGCGGTTCTCGACGACGACGAACAGCACGAAACTGGCGATGCTAACTGCGAGGATCGCCAGCGCAGCCGGATTCGCCAGCCCCAATTCCTGCCCCTGCGTAATCAGATAAACCATTCCGAACACCGCAATCGACAGCGTGACCATGCCGGCAAGGTCGATCCGGGTGGCTTGGGGATCGGAAGATTCCTCGACACCCTTTTGAGCAAACAGCACCGTGACCGCCGCGATCGCGACATGGATCAGAAACACCCATTGCCAGCTTGCCAGCGTGATAATCCCGCCGCCGACTATCGGACCGAAGCCAAGGCCGATCCCGAAGATGATGCCCCACCAGCCGAACGCCTTGCCGCGTTCCGCTCCGTCCCGAAATTGGTGCGACAGCACCGCGACTTGGCAGGCCAGCATGGCCGCTGCGCTGAGTCCTTGCAGAAAGCGCGCCGCGATCAGAAGCGGCGCGCTGGTCGCCAGCCCGCAGATAAGGGACGCGATCCCGAAGACCACGACGCCCGACATGAAGATGCGCTTCCGGCCGAACCGATCCCCCAAAGCGCCCATTGCCATCAACACCGCGCACATGGCGATGGTGTAGGCGTTCATGATCCATTGCAGTTGCCGGAAATCGGCCGGGAGAACACTTTCCAGCGTCGGCAGGATGGAGGGGATGCTGGTAATTTCCAGCCCGAGCATGAGCGCCGAAAGACATACGGCGACAAGCGCGAAGCTGTTCTTGGATGAGGAAGCAGGATTCATATCTTGGCCTTGCTGTTGCTTGCAGCACAAGGCGGCTCATCACCTACGGCGATATGCGTTACTCCTGCGCGCGACGATGCGGTTCGCTTGCAGAAATGCCGCCGATATGCTCATTTGACAATCGTATGGCAGGCCATTTCAGTGACAACAAAAATGGATAGATAGATGGGCGTGCTTGAGGTCGATGCCGTCCGGGCCTTTGTGATGATCGCCGATCTTCAGAGCTTCACCCGCGCAGCCGAGGCCCTTGGCTCGACGCAGGGGGCGGTCAGCGTGAAACTGAAGCGGCTGGAAGATCGTCTCGGCAAGAAGCTGATCGAGCGCACGCCGAGGCAGGTGCGTCTGTCCGCGCAAGGCGAAACTTTCCTGCCGCCCGCCCGCGAATTCCTTGCATCTCATGAACGCGCGATTGCGGCGCTCGCGGCGGAAAGGCGCCGCTTCCGGCTCGGTATTGCGGCTCACGTCATGGGGCCGGAGGTTCCGACCTTGCTGGCAAAGCTCAAATCGCTCGATCCCTGCCTTGCGGTCGAGGTTCTGGTCGACAATTCGCGCGCGCTTCTGGATGCCTATGAGGACGGGACGCTGGATGCCGTGATCGTGCGCAGCGACGACGACCGGCGCGACGGCGAAGTGCTCGGCCCGGAGCATTTCGGCTGGTTCGCGTCATCGGATTTCGAGCATCACGCCGGCAAGCCGTTGCGGATCGCAAGCCATCCTTCGTGCTGCACGGTTCGGGAAGTGGCGACACGGCTGCTCGATGGCGCGTCGATTCCGTGGAACGAGGTATTCGTCGGCGGCACCTCGGCGGTGACGGCGGCCTTGTCGGCAGGTCTTGCAGTCGCCGCGTTCCCCTGCCGGCTGGCGACCCCCGACATGATCGAGGTCAGCCAGATGCTCAACCTGCCGGCCATTCCCTCGCTGTCCATCATTCTGCATTCGTCTCTGACCGACCCCAAGACGCGAGAAACGCTTCGCGCGATCACGGCGGCGTTCAGCGAACATCGCAGAAACAGCAACAGGCAGATCAGCCTCGTCTCGGCATAAGGCCCGGCATTCTCACGCTCTGTCAGATCGACAACCCCCGTTGCCGCCCCAACTGCCAGGACACCGATCCGCCCTGAACGATGCCCACGACCTCCTTGCCGAGCTGGCGGTCGATGACCGGCCGCCACGGGACCAGCGTGAACTCATGGCTCTGTTCGACCACGGCGAACTTGCCGCTCGTTAGCTGCACGGTCCCGGTGAACTTGCCGCTGACCGTCTCGCCGTCGGTCGTGGCGCGGAACGGCAGGTTCTTGGTCGCGGCCATCTCGCCGCCGATGCGCTCGATTTCCCTCGCGCGCAGCGTGGCGAGGAGATTGTGCCGGTAGAGCGTCCCGCCGTTCGGGCCGGGTGATGCGTCGCCATGGTCGATATGATGCTGACGGCGGCGGTCCATCGCCTCGCGCACCTCAAGGCCGAAAAGCCTGGTGCGCAGCTTCTTCGGCGGCACGAACAGCGGTGGTGCCGTGCCGGTGAGAAATCGGGGCACGAAGGGCTTTTCCTCGCCGACGCGAAGATTGAGGCGCGCTGTCGGCGGGTTTCAGATGACCTCGCCGAAGCGCAAGCGCGTCGGTCGCCAATCGTGCTTGATGGGGCCTCCGGTTGATCGCGCCGCAGCCACGCCGAGAAGTCTTCCATTTGATCGCCATCGGGAAGAATTGCCGACAGGCAGACGATGCGGCGTTGATCGGCGTCCTGACGACGCAGGAGGCGCTGAATCTGGACCTCGTATCGAACTTCGCGTTCGCCGGGACCGATCATATGGCCCTCGTCGAACACGAGCAGGCCCACATCGTCGAGCAGCGACGGATCGTTCCTCAAGGCGAATCGAGCTTCTCGGGGGTCGCCACAACGATGTCGCGTTCGTGGATGACATCCTCGTCCAAGCCGGACACGCCGATGCTACCGTAAAGGGCGGAGATGGTATTGCCGAGCGGCCCGAAAGTGCGTTGAAGCGTGGTTTCTGTTTGCGCTGACAGGGCGCGAAGCGGTGTCACGAACATGACGCGCCGGCCGCCGGCCAAACATCTTAGAATGGACAATTCGGCGATGCGGGTCTTGCCGGCACTGGTGAGCAGGGAGACGACGAGGTTGTCGGTCTGGTCGACAGCGCGCACCGCCGACTCAGTCTGTGACGGCCATAGGTCGACCTCGGCCTTTGGGCGTCGAGCGAGCAAGGCGATGAAGAGTTCCCGGAGGCCGGGCCATGAAGGAGCAGCGCCGCCGGCCGGAAGCAGCGGGACCTTTTCGTGGAAGGTATTCGACCAAAGATCGGAAAGCAGATGGATAGCGATCCGGTGCACCCACCGTTGCGGCAGAAGGTTCAACTCCCCGCAGATGTCGAGATTCTCGCGAAGTTGCGCGATCGCCCGGTCGAGAGGAGCACGTTCGCCGCGATCCAGGGCGAGCAGGAACATCGCAAAGGCGCCGAAGAATGCGTCCGTCAGTGCGAGATCCAGGCCCTCGAAAAGAAAGTCTTTTCCGTCCCGTTCCGGCGCGTCGGCGGCGACGGGCTCGGCGAGGCGCTGCTGGAAGAGTGCAGCAATGGTCGCGTCTGATCCTCGGCCATCGAGGCGAAAGGCATACACTCGCGCGCGCAGCGCGTTGATGTCTCGGCGCATCAACAGTGCGAGCGCCTGTTCGATCGGCGAGAAATTCGCCTCGCCGGCCACGATTGCAAGGAGCGAGTAGGCGCGGGCGGAGAGGTGCGCGAGGTGATGGCTGGCCGCTGCCATCACAAAATGGGAGTCGCGGTCTGCTTCGTCGCGATTGCCTTTGGCCATAACCGCTTCGAGGGCCGTAGCGGCCTGCTCGAACGCAGTCCGTGCCTGGCTCGGGTCGCCATCGAGTTCGAGGAGACGCAGCCCTAGGTTATGTTGACAAATGGCGGATCCATAGC